>JBALXG010000087.1:0-8755 GCA_036961055.1 Leeuwenhoekiella sp.
ATTCTCAGGGTTCACCTAATGTATCATCTGGCAATATTGGAATAACGGTAAACGGCTTTGCAAATCTTCAGGAAGATAAATACTTCTGGCGTAATGCAGGAAGCTTAAATCTGGCATGGGTAAAATTTGATGATAAAGACGACCCAAATGATGACGATGGCTACAGAGAGTCTACAGATGTTTTTAATATTTCTTCGCTTTATGGTTATAAACTTACAGAAAAGATAGCTATTTCAGCTTTAGCCGAATACAGAACTACAATTCTTGATAACTTTAACGATCCCGGTTATTTAGATCTTGGTGTTGGTGCAACATGGACGCCTATTACAAATCTTATTGTGGTGGTGCATCCTATAAACTACAATTTTGTATTTAGCAAAGGCGATAATATTTATAAATCTTCTTTGGGTGCAAAGATCTTGGTAGATTATACAAGACAAATAGGACCTATAAGCTTCAAGTCTAATCTTTCTGCTTTCCAAAGTTATAAATCATCAGATTATTCAAACTTTACATGGATAAACTCTGCCAACTACAAATTATGGAAAATGATAGGTGTTGGTGCTGAATTTGGTTTAAGAGGAAACAAACAGGAGGCACTTGATTATGCTATAAACACTGATGGTATGACAGATGCTACGTTTGACAGTGTAGACAACAATCTACAAACATACTGGCTTTTAGGATTGACTTACAATTTCTAAAAACCTTCTAAAATCAATAAAAAACCTCCGATTTTCATATCAAAATCGGAGGTTTTTAGTTTAAATATTTCTCGTCATGCTGAACTGGTTTCAGCATCTCAATTGGTTTAGGAAATGAATAATTATTCTGCGACCCTGAACTAAATTCAGGGTGCCGCTAAAAATATGTTTCACTCCTCCTCATCTCCTTCAAATAAATCGTATTCAGGATACAAGAAGTTGTTATATGGGAAACGTGTTATATGTAGTTCACGTACGCGCTCATATACTTTTTTACGAAACTCTTCTATATTTTCTTTCTCTACTGCAGAGATAAATATGGCGTCACCATTTAAACGAGCCATCCAGGTACGTTTCCATTCTTCTAGCGTAAAATGTTCAGAAGTTTTTTCGGTGACCAGATCATCATCATCAATAGTTTTATGGGTATACGCGTCAATTTTATTAAAAACCATCAACGTGGGCTTGTCTGCGCCTCCTATTTCGTCTAGTGTCTGGTTAACAGATTCTATATGATCTTCAAAATTAGGGTGTGAAATATCAACTACATGAAGCAGCAAATCTGCTTCCCTTACTTCGTCAAGCGTACTTTTAAATGATTCTACTAGTTGTGTAGGCAGTTTTCGTATAAAACCAACCGTGTCACTTAATAAAAAAGGCAAATTGCGTATTACAACTTTTCGCACCGTAGTGTCCAGCGTTGCAAAGAGTTTGTTTTCGGCAAAAACATCGCTCTTGCTTATTACATTCATTAAAGTAGATTTCCCTACGTTTGTGTAACCCACAAGTGCAACTCGTACTAGAGCACCACGGTTACCCCGTTGTACTTCCTGTTGCTTATCAATTTTTTGTATTTTCTTTTTGAGCAGGGAAATGCGATCACGCACGATACGTCTGTCAGTCTCGATCTCAGTCTCCCCAGGACCACGCATCCCAATACCACCACGTTGCCGCTCAAGGTGAGTCCACATACCGGCAAGACGGGGAAGTAAATATTCATACTGAGCCAACTCAACTTGCGTACGCGCATAACTGGTTTGAGCGCGTTGAGCAAAAATATCAAGGATCAGGTTAGTCCTGTCAATGATCTTACATTTTAATAAACGCTCTATGTTTTTTTGCTGCGCAGGGCTTAGTTCATCATCAAAAATCACGGTGCTTACCTCGTATTGATCAACATAAGCTTTGACCTCTTCCATTTTACCGGTTCCTATAAAAGTCTTAGGATTAGGTTTATCCATTTTCTGTGTAAAACGTTTTAAAACTTCGCCGCCCGCAGTGTAGGCGAGAAATTCTAATTCGTCCAGATATACCGTCATTTTTTCTTCGTCCTGATATTGCGTTACCAGGCCTATGAGTATAGCTTTTTCGTATTCTAAATTAGTTTCTTCTATCATACATAATAATGAACTGCAAAGGTAGCGAATTGGTTCCTAAGCTTTTCTTAAATTAGGCAAGCGTTACTTGAACAAAGTTATGTATAACAAAAAATTATAAATCAAAATATGATTTTTAAATCAAGGCCGAAGAAAGCAAAAGCAACCCACTCTAATTTTTCCTACTTTAAAGACAACATAAAGATAACAACCACTCCCACAAACTTTTAACAGTAAGCGTATTGTTTTCTCGTTTTTTTTTTTGATATTTATACTATGTATAACTTTAAATAGTATTTATTATGAAAAGTATTTTCCTTTTTGCTGTAGTTGCTATGGGATCCCTCTCCCTGAAGGCAAACTCAAATCTTGCAACGCAAGATTATCTAGTTACAAGTAAAATCTGTCATGACATGACAGTAAATTATACTAATAATCAAGGTGGTCAAGGAACGCAGTATGCAGCCGATTATTTGGATTGTTATAATCGGTGTGAGAATTATATGTAGTAAATTACGAAAGCCTTCTAAATCTAAATGCATGAAGTTAATTCAACCAGAGGGCTTTTATTAAAATTCTATTAGTTTTGAGAAGAATTATCTATGTATTTAAATTAATTTTTTTATACCTTATCTTTATAGGTAACCTGAAGACCTTCAGTCAAGAGGTATATGTGAAATATAGAGTAAGAAATAATGACAGTTTAGTTATTCAAGAAAATCGGTTGAAGCAAACAGATGTTTTTGGTGAGACTTTAAATGTAATATTACCGGAGGAAGGATACAATTGGAGCATAACTGCCGAAAGTAAAGATATTCTTGGTTATTCCTGTCTTAAAGCGACTGCAAAAGATAGCATTTTAGATAATTCACTTCAGAAAACTGAAATAAGTATTTCAGCTTGGTTTGCGCCAGAACTAAATAGTATAGCTGGTCCTCAAGGATTGGATAACTTACCTGGATTAGTTCTTGAAGGTTCTATAGATAAAAAGTACACTTTTTATGCTTCTCAAATTAATCTTAATCCTTCCAATTTGACACAAATAAGAAAACCCAAGGGCGGAAGGGATATATCAGAAAAGGATTTTAATGAAATGGTACGTAAAATACTTAAAGATATTTTAGCAAGAGGATAAGAATCTAAACCCTTATTTTCTTTGCCAGAAATTCTTTTTTAATGCCCGGATTTTTATACCATAATCTTGCCAACAGCTTCCTTAAACATTTAACAATAAGCGTGTTGTTTACTCGTTTTTTTTGATATTTATACTATGTATAACTTTAAATAGTATTTATTATGAAAAAATTCTATATTTTTTTTGTTTTAATCGTATGTATTGCCTTAATACCATTAAATGCAATGCAAACTTCTCAGAAAATGGAAAATAATTTAATTCCTCCAGCATCATGTTTTGAACAAGCTCATTATTATAGTCTATGGTATAGATCTGTTACAGGAGCTTCTGCAATTGAGGGGGCGGAAGTCGCCTTAGCATATAACAGAGCATGCGAAGCAGAGCAGGTTTTGCCTATGCAACAAATATAAATGAATGTTTAAAATTAGGAAATTGAGAATGAAGGGGGGAATATTTATTATATGTTTAATTATCTCTTTCCTCTTATCTGATTTGAGTTTTGCTCAAAACTCTAAAAGTTATAGGGTTGTTTATAAACCAAAGGTTAGAATTTCCGTTGATACTTTAACGGGACCATCTGATTTTGTTTCTATTTTAAAATCTTCAATTAAAAAAACAGAACAGACACAATTTATTCTCACAATTTCTAATGAAGTTTCTAACTTCAAACAAAGCGGTGAGTTGAGGCTGGAGGTTTCAGTGATTGATAAAGTAAGTATTCCTCAACTAGCTGGGGTAAAAGGGGAATATATCAATGACGGTAAGAGTATTTTCCATTCATGTGAAATTGCTAATACACCTATAACAGTTAATCTTAAATCAAAGATAGATTGGTTGCTTACTCAAGAAAGAAAATCGATTCAAGGATATGTATGTTATAAAGCAAGTGGCATAAGGCTTTATGGACGTAATAAAGGACAATCTGTTGTGGTTTGGTATACTCCAGAAGTCCCTGTTTCTTTCGGTCCCAAAGAGTATTATGGTTTGCCCGGTCTAATTCTCGAAGTTGACGAAAAAGATGTGAGTTTAACTGCTGTAAAAATAGAGCCAACCAAACCTATAACAATAGAAATTCCAAATAAAAGGATATTATCTGAAAAGGAGGCAGAAAAATTAAGGGAAAGTGAAAATAGAAAAGCTGAGGACTTTATGAATATAAAAAATAAATAAATAATTTATTTGCATATGATGATTGCCAAAACACAATCATGTAGTGATATGTATACCAAATAGGTTTGTTAAAAAATATCTACAAGATTTTTTTGATCCTATTCTTTGTGCCACTTATAGGAATGTCTCAAATTCACTCAGGAAAAGTAGAATATGGAGTTAAACTACCAAGAGCTGCCTTAAATTAATATGGATAGGGAAATCGTAGCTTGGTTCCCTTCTGCCCTTCCTTTTAATTTTGGCCCTCTTTTTAATTTTGGCCCTCTTTGTATAGTAGTTTAAATGGTTTAATTCTTGAAGTGGCACTGATAATTATGTTTATAGGCAATACATATAAAATTAAGTAAGAAATCAACAGCAATGCATAAGCCTTCAAAAGGAACAGCTATAATTCTAGACGATTACTATAAATTATTTTAATAGTGTTGGCACCTAAAAAGATCTTTTGCATAACCTTTTACAGTTAGAATTTACTGTCTGAAGTAGGTGATGTTCAATTTTATAATTAATTATAGCATAAGATAACCATCACTCCCGCAAACATTTAACAGTAAGCGTATTGTTTTCTCGTTTTTTTTTTTTTGATATTTATATAAGGTATAACTTTAAATAGTATTTATTATGAAAAATGGTTTATTATTATTGGCTTTAGTACTAGGATTAAGTACTCAGGCAGGCAAATTAACAACAGTAAAAGAGGTATTTTATGATTGCCATCAGGATTGTGCGAATGTAGCCAGTGCAGCAGCTGCAACAGCTGGTGGTGCTACTATAGATGCTGAAGCTGAACTTTATGATGAATGTGCGGCTAAATATTGTGATTAAACTTCTCTTTATTTGTACAACGAAGGGGTTGTCTAGAAGGCAACCTCTTTTAATTAGAAATTATGATTGTAAATTCCCTATACCAATTCCTTTTTGTAATGATCTTTATTTTATCGAGCGGGAAAGTGTTTTCGCAGATAAAAAATGGAAGGGTTATCTATACCGTTTCTTTTAATAAAGAAGCCGCTTTAAAAGAACTGGACTCCATGCATATTACAGATCCTTTTGTACGCGCAGGTTTGAAAGAATATTATGAATTTGCAGATGACGTGACCATGCAGTTAGATTTTAGTGAGGAGTATTCTCGTTTCCATGGTGAAAGATCCCTCGAAAGTGATAATGCCAAGACAAGTGCTTTTATGGCTATCATGTCGGGTTTGTCATCCAATACCTATGTAAATTTAAATACTGGTGAAGTCTATAAAGATACTGATGTCTTGGCTGGTGTGTTGATTAAACAACCTCCCTTAAAATGGAATCTTACCCGGGAAACCAAGACCATCGCAAACTACACCTGTTATAAAGCGATGGCAATTTGGGAAATAACAACTAGTAGCGGTGAGAGGAAGCATAAATTAGAAGCCTGGTACACGCCAGATATCCCCCTTTCCCTGGGGCCCTATTTATTTACCGGTTTACCAGGAGTCATCTTAGAACTACATGTTCCCAAACAAAATTTGATCTTTAAAGCAGAGAGCCTGGACCTCAACCCTCCCGTACCGGAAGAAGTAAACTTTCCCGATAAAAAAATTATTTCGCAGGAAGAAGCAGACAATATACTTAGGGGCTATTTAAAAGATGTAAAAAATTAGGTAGAAAAGCAGATTAATCTTTTTTCATTAAAACTAAATAGTTAGTTTTAATGATGTTTAGTATATAATTTTTTACACCTCTACTCTTTGTCAATATTTGCGTATTACCTCAAAAATTGTTTGATTATCCTGTCATTTCTGGCAGGGTTTTCGTTTTGCCATGCACAAAACGTACAGTTGAGTGGTAGCGTAAGCGACACGCTTAACCAGCCCCTGCCCAATGCCAATATCCTGGCCTTCCCGCAACAGGAAAATGCCACAACAGCTTTTGCCATAAGCAGTCCTGAGGGTTTGTATCGGTTAAATCTGGAGGCCAACATTCCTTACCGGGTAGAAGTAAGCTATCTGGGTTTTGCCAGGATCACAGATACCTTAACCTTAACCCGTGATAGCACGGCCGTTTTTAAAATGAAACCACTTAGTGACCAGCTGGGCGAGGTGGTAATTAAACAAAAACTGGCCGTAAAAGTGCGGGAGGATACCATTACCTACCGCACAGATAACTTTAAAACGGGCGAGGAGCGCAAACTGCGGGATGTACTTAAAAAACTGCCGGGCGTGGTGATAGACCGCGAGGGAAATGCCACTATAAATGGTAAAGAGGTGACCAAGCTTATGGTAGACGGCAAAGATTTTTTTACAGGTGATGAGAAACTGGGCGTTAATAACATTCCCGCAGATGCGGTAGACGAGGTAGAGGCGATAGACAATTATAATGAAGTCTCCTTTCTTAAAGGCCTGAGCGATAGCGACAAACTGGTGCTCAATATTAAGCTTAAAGAAGGTAAGAAGAAGTTTGCTTTTGGTGATCTTGAAGTGGGCGGCGGAGTAAAAGACCGTTATTCCATACATCCCAACCTGTTTTATTACAGTCCCAAAACCACCATTAACGCGATAGGCGATTTTAACAACATAGGCGAAAAATCATTTACTGTGAGCGATTATGTCAACTTTGAAGGAGGTTTTGCCCGCCTAAGTGAAGATCCTTCTTCCTATTTTAACCTCTACCGGGATGATTTTGCGCAGTTTTTACAGCAGGACGATTTTATTTATAACAAAAATGATTTTGGCGCAGTAAGCCTCTCGCAAAAAGTTTCTTCAACGGTATCACTTGATGGGTATTCCATCATGTCTGGCGGTAAACTGCAGACCCGTACCGAAAATGAACTTACCTACCTCACGGGGCAAAACCTGGATGAAGACCGCCTAACCACTGATAACAATGATCTTTTTTTTACGCTCAACAAATTGCACCTGCGGCAGGAAAAAACAGACGAAGACCTCTCGTTTAATGTCTATTTAAAGACCAATAGCGGTGACGGTTCAAACAACATCATCTCCCGGTCTACGGCAGACACTACCTTTGTGACCACCCAAACCAGTCCGCAGTCGGTCAATTTTACCGCAGACCTCGCTTATAACAAGCAGTTCTCCTACAAGCACACGACCACGGCCACAGCCAGGTACAATTATACCAGAGCAGAAAATGACAGGGACTGGTTGTTTAACCGTGCGGTTTTTTCTGGGGTCATTCCATTTCAGCAGGAAGGTGATGCTTATAACCTGATCCAGAATACAGCTTCTACCAATCAAAATTTCAGTCTTGACATTAAACATTACTGGGTGCTGCACCGCTTTCACCATATTTATCCACATGTGGGCATAAACATTTCGCATCAGGATTATAGCAGCCGGGACGAGCAGCTTTTAGAAGATGGAACGGTAAACAATTTCGCTTTAAGCGGGTTCAACAACAACGTCACCTTTAAGCTTAACGATAACTTTGTAGGATTTCAGTACAAGGCCAAAGCTGGTAAGGTGATCTTTAAACCAGGTCTTTTTTACCATTACTACACCTGGAGTTTAGATCAAATGCAACAAAGGGAGGTTGGCGAGGGCAAGGCAACCTTGCTCCCTGAGTTTTTAATGGAATGGGAAATAAACGGAAGTGAAAAACTACGTATAAATTACAACCGCGAGTCGCAATTTGGTGATGCGTCCCAACTAGCAAACCGCCTAAGGCTAACCAGTTTTAATGCCCTTTTTGCCGGGAATTCTACGCTTGAAAATCAATTATCGCAACGGGTTTCCCTGTATTATTCTAAATTTAGTTTGTACCGCGGTATTTTTTTAAATGCGAGGTTGAGTTACCGCTATCAGGAAAAATCAATTCGCAATACCACCAGCTTAGAAGGTATAGACCAGATAAACACCTTGTTCTATTCAGACCTGCCCGAGAATAGTTATGGAGCAAGTGGGTCTTTTGCCAAAAAAATAAGGGATTACCGGTTTACCATTGAGAGTAAAATTAACCTGAGTGATTATTCTCGACTGGTAAATGATGATTTGATAGACTATACTTCCCTTAATTATGGATATACCTTAAAGGTGGAAACGTCTTATGATAATTGGCCCAACCTGGAGGTGGGGCTAAGACATGATTTTAGCGATTTTGAATCTGATAGCTTTACCAGTAAGTTTACCCGTATTAGTCCCTATGGATATTTGGATTATGATTTTTGGAAGGATTTTATCTTAAAAGCAGATTATACGTTTACTTATTATGAAAATAAAACACAGCACCAGCTTAACCGGTTTCAGGAAGCAGGCGCGAGTTTGTATTACAATAAAGAAAGCAGTGCCTGGGGTTTTGAAGTAAAGGTTAAAAACCTGTTTGACACCCGTTATAGAAACAGTAATTCCTTTACCCAGTTTTTAATTTCAGATCAACGC
>JBALXG010000088.1:0-8601 GCA_036961055.1 Leeuwenhoekiella sp.
GCAATTTACCTACTCTCTTGCTGAAGACGGAAACTTCGCAGATTACAAAGCAGGTACGTACAACTCGACTTTAATCTACACTATTAGCGGTATATAATTTCGATTTAAATCAATGATTCTTCAGAGTAAGGCTAATTGATAATTGATTAACGAGATAAGTCTCGAGGTAAATAATCCCAGATATTGGGTTAAGTATAAAAAGGCATTCTACCTATGTGGAATGCCTTTTTACTTTTTAGATAAAGAGCAATTGCTTTTTCTTATAAAGTATTGATTTATATACTTAACCGATATCAGGCTAATCTTAGATCAAAACCCAAATTGAAGAACTAATTCTCCCATCAAGAATACTGGGTCATCTCATCCATATATGAATCTAAATTTCTTTTTCATGCAATGAATATCTCGATGGATTAAACCTCTATTTCGATTAGGAAACTCAAGGTAAGGCTAAGGGAATTAAACCCTCTGGAGGTTTTAAAAGAATAGAAGTCTCAACTCATCTACAGCAACCGGCCATCCATCGAAAATAGCCTCTGAAGCAGAGACAGCATGACTAGTTTTACATCAGAAATAAACAAATAAACATTCACACATTAACTCTTTTATTATTTAATCCTAAATCATTTATTATGAAAAAAATTAGTTTAGTTACAGCAGCATTCACAGCTTTATTTGCAATCGATGCTAACGCACAAGCAGACAACAATGACATCAACACCTTTAGCCAGGCATTGACCGTAGATGTACCAACTCTTGCCATGCTCGATATTGAAGATGCATCTGGTGCAGAAGTCAGCGCAATTACCTTAGACCTTACAGATGTAACAAAAGAAGCGGGTGTCTATGAGTTTGACAGTGTAGAGACTTCTCCTATGTGGCTCAATTATACAAGTGTTGTTGCAGATGGTCAATTAAGAAATATCACTGTAGGTTTTGACCAGAATGCAAATGATTTCCCAAGCGGTGTGAAACTCGTTCTTAACAAAAGCACGTTTACTGCAGACAATGGTACTTTAGGTACAGCAGCAGGAACAATTGAAGTTGTACCTACAGATGTATCTGTACCTGTGATTACAGGAATAGGAAGTGTTTACACAGGACAGGGACAAAAAGGTTTGCAATTTACTTACTCTCTCGCTGAAGACGGAAACTTCGCAGATTACAAAGCAGGTACGTACAACTCGACTTTAATCTACACTATCAGCGGCATATAATGCACAATTTCAAAGTAATTAAAAAAGGCCCTCTGCCACCGGTAGAGCGGTCTTTTTTAATTTACAATAATCGCATGATGCGTTTCGCCAGAATGTGAATTTTGCTTAAAAGACGTAATAATACCATTCGTCTACACTTAACCGTGCCCTAACGAAAATAGACCTTTAACCCCTGTTTATCAGGCTAAATTTGAAGTATAATAAAAACATCAACAAGCAATTACCTCTTTAAAATTAGTTAAGATGAAAACAAGAATCGTACTTACCATAGCATTTATATTTTTTATGAATACTGCAGCATTTAGCGGTGTTCTAATTGTAAATGGTCTTACTCATACTTAAGAAGGATCTTCTGGTGACAGAGTACGTGGTGAGATCATTCTCCAAAACACGTCAAACATAGATCAACTTGTAACTTTTGATCTTAACGAGGCTATTTTCTCTTGTTCAGAATTTAGAAAATTCACAAAAGATATGAGCCATGAGCGCTCTTCTTTAACCTGGTTTGAAGGTAATCTGGGTGATAAAGTACTGGCTCCTAACGAGCGTTTTGTATATCGCTTCTCAATAAACATCCCTGAAGATGCTGCTTTAAAAGGATCTTTCTGGAATATGGTAATGATACAAGTAGAAAAGCCCATGCAACAACAACAATCTAATGCGGTGGCCCTTAATTCTAAAATGCAGTATGCGGTGGGCGTCATGACAAATGTGAATAACATAGAGGAGCTTGACCTCAACTTTAAAAGTATAGACTTTTTACCAGAAGCAGGTCTGCCATCAAAAAATTTAAGCGTAAACCTTGAGAATGAAACTCTGTTTGTAGAAGATGTAAAACTACTTCTTGAAATATATGATGCTACAGGCACCAAGATCATGGAAAAAACTACCATTAGAAACCTGATTTTCCCAGGCTTTTGCCAGGAATTTATAATAGACCTCTCATCATTATCAAAAGGTAGTTACCAGTGTATGCTTATTGCAGATTCTCGTGAAGAATATGTAGGCGCAAACATCAACCTTAACATAGAATAACAGACCCCAGATCACTCATTCTACAATTTAATACTCGTCAATATGAACTCTATAATCAAGAACCTCAAGGCAAGCCAACGAGATGTGGATCAGAAATTTTTTGTTCTGGTTGAGGCAAGCCTCGGTGAATTAAACCCTCTGGAGGGATTAAAACTTTTATTCATCATACTACCTTTTTATATAGGCTGTGCAAAAGATGCCCCAAACGAAGGTTTTGATCTATATCCTCATGTTGATGCAATTGAATACAATAAAGCAGTAGAAACAAAAAATGCAGATACAAACAGTACATCTTTTAAATATAGCAACGCGACAGCTACTACAATTGAACCAGATACGATTGTAAACGAACTTATAAATGCAAACGAAATTTTAATTTCTGAAGTTATTAGCGATTCTCTTAAAACAAATAAGAACACTTCGGTTAAAAAAAGAGATAGCGCGAAAGCGAAAAAACCCACTCAAACTGTTGAAAATTCGGTGAAAGAAGAGCAAAAGTCGACAGAAAAAGAAACAATTTTCAGTGTAAAAAAACCGGTTAAAACATCAAAAAATCGTTCATTCTCACCAAAAATCACTCCGGAAAGCAGAATTTCAAAAACAGATTCTGTAAAATCTTTTCAGATTCAAAACACGTATTCAGATAATCTTCAAAGAGCTGAAAAAACGGTAATAGACAGTGCAAAATCGACTGTAGGATTAGCAAAAACGAAAAACAGTCCTGAAAATAAAAGAATCTCAATTACAGATTCTTCACAAGTGGGTGCTATAAAACTAACTCCACTACATAAACAAGACACTTATGAAACGGGTAAAAAACACACTATTGTTATAGATATGGTGAACATGGGTAGCAATGTGGAAGGTTTAAATTTTGAAGTTCGCCTTCCTAATACCTGGAATCTTATTTCGGCTAGCGCTATAGATGCGATGCAAAATGGCGAAAAAAGACTAGCGCTTATCAGCTTTTTTATTCCGGCAAAATATAAGTCGGGATCCACATCGGCCCAAGTAAATCTAATTACAGATAACGGAGTTTTATTAGGCTCTACACCTATAACTTTTAACGTAGCTAAAAATTACGGGATTGAAGTTTTTAATGTATTTGCTCCTCAAAATGTGCAGGCTGGCGAAACCATAAAAGCGAGTTATTTTGTTAAGAATACAGGTAATATAAATCAAAAAATAACACTTGCGTCTCGCAATAGTATAGAAGGAAACGAGATGATAAATCTTGCTGCAGACTCAACCATTGTGGTAGATGTGATACAGAAAACGACCAGAAAAGTTTTCGCTTTACGCACAATGATTACAAACTTAAAAGTAGAAAGCGCAGCGTCTGGTGAAGCATACCAGGCTTTTTCTAAAACTGATGTTTTTCCTGTAAAAATTAAGCAAACAGATCCTTTCAAACGTTTTCCTGTAGAAGCGAGTTTATTATACAACAGCTATACTAATGAGAATGAGCATTATTCTACTATTTCTGCAGAATTAAGAGGTCACGGCTTTTTAGATAATCAAAAGAAACACCACTTAAATTTCACCTTTAGAGGCCCTAAGCAAATCAATATAAAACGTTTTGGTGTAATAGATCAATACAGTGCGATTTATAATTATGATAATAAAACTATCGTGCATTTGGGAGATCACACTTACCGCTTTAATTACTTAGGTTTTAATAGCCGTTATGGTATGGGAGCGAGAATAGATCACCGCGTAAAAAACTGGATGCTTTCTGCTTTTTATACTAAACCAAGACTTTACGATTACAATGATGAGCCGCTTTACGGTGTAAAAGCTCAATATCACTTTACAGACTCTTTACAAGTAGGTGTTTCTGTTGCCAGATCGCGTGGTACAGAGCAAGGTGCATATTTCAACATTCCGGGTAATGAAAATGAAGAAGGCCAGATTACAACATTTAATTTTAAATATGTAAATGACAAAACCATGATCAATGCAGAGTCTTCATTTAGTTTAACAAATCAGGATGTTGATTATGCAAACTACCTTAATCTGGTTCAAAAATTTGGCAGGCTTACATATTCTGGAAATTTTACGATCGCCGGCGAGAATTACTTTGGTGCACTTAGAAACAGCCTACAATACTCAAATAATCTGCGCTACAGACTTAAAAAATGGAATTTCACTTTAGGTCAAAACATGTCAAAAATCAACGAGCGGTTAGATCCGTTATTTTTTGCAGCCGCGCCCTATTATGAAGATTATTATGGTGGTCTGGGTTACCGCCCTAACCAAAGGCATTATGTGAGTATACGTGTAGATCAAAGAATACGAGAAGACCGGTTAGAGCCTAAAAATTACTATTACAAAGAGTATGGTCTTAACTATAGATACGCTTTTACTTCTCGTGATTTTAGTTTAAGATTTAACGGTAGAATAGCACAAACAAAGAATTTACTTTCAGAAAGCAATAATTATAGAAATACCTATGCACATACGTTAAACAGTTCTTACAGAATTTTTGACAGATTGACTTTTAAAGGATCTCTTAACCACAATTACAATAATCGTTATGGTAAGACCGATGTTAATACCAATTATTTTAGATACAGCTTAGGTGTAGATTACAGCTTAAGCAGAATGTTTCGCTTTGACTTTAATTATAACAGCGGTTTTAGTCCGGAAGATTCTTATATGAAGCGGGATTTTATAAATGCCAGTCTTATGGCTCAGATAAATAAAAACCACCGCTTTGAGCTACGTGCAAACTATTATGAAAATGCAGGTAATACCACTCAAAAAGAACTATTGGCCTTTGGTAAATACACCTATATGTTTGGTGTGCCTTTAAAAAGAACCATAGAACAAGGCGGATTAAAAGGTTATGTGTTCGCTCAGGATGAAACCATAAAAACAAAAGGAATACGTATTGTAAGCGCTGGGAAAACCTTATCTACAAATGCTAAAGGCGAATTTGAGATCAATAACCTGCCATTAGGGACTAATTATATCTTTATAGATGAATCATCATTACCACTAGGGATCGTATCGGCTAGAAGAGCACCATTTCAGATTACGGTTACCAGAGATAATATGTTGAGCTTAGACATTCCTCTGGTTCGCTCTTCTACAATCAAAGGAAGCATTAATTATATTGAAAAAGATCTTACTAAAAAAGACCTTACCGCTTACATAAAACTAGAAAATAAGGAGTTCACATACACCATAGAATCAGATAAGGCAGGTAAATTCAGCTTTCAGGAAATAGTGCCGGGAACTTACAAAATAGAGATCATGAGATTTAAAGCCGGTGATCTTTTTGATATACCAAAGCCGGTTCAAGTGACTGTAGAAGAAAACACAAAAGAAACCATTGCGATAGAGGTTGGGAACAAAAAACGTAAAATCAAGTTTGACAATAAGAACTTTAAAGTAGGCACCTAATTATGAAAAAATTCAGCTATATACTCATCAATCTGATTCTTGTCAACATGTCAATTTGCTTTGCTCAGGAGACCATAGATGCAAACAGTGTTAATCTTTTTGGCGGTGGAAGAGATTTTAATACGGCGTCATTACAACTGCAACCTATAGAGATCATAGATGTAGAACCAGAATCTTTAACGGGAGGCAGCACAAATCTTAGTGGTCTTGAAGCAGGTCTTCCCGCTAGTGCCAGTGGCTCAATAGAGGATGCAGATCTCTGGTTAAACTTTACATTTAGAGATGCAGATTATCAACCGGGCAATGTGTACGTCTATTCTAATTTACCGGTTCCTGCCGGGATGACCATCACCGTAGAAGTTATAAGTTTTGCAGCCACAGGCAGCTATTCTTCACCAAGTTTTAGTCCAAAAATTACGATTGCAAATAACGGGCCCAGGTATGATAGCAGGTTGATATACGACTTCCAGAATGGTTATACCGGCGATGGCATGAATAGTGGCTACCAACTTAAATATACTATAGACAATCCCGGTATGGCCTCTCTTCCTGATGGTTTTGAAGTAATCTATGAAATTAAATAACATCATGAAAAAAATTCAATTTATAATATTCGTATTAGGCTTTACAACTGCTGTAAATGCACAATTATTACCGGGCACACTGGATGTACAGGGCATGCCCAATTTTAGTCAATCTTTTACAGATGTAATTGCAGAAGCTGGCGAAGATGATGCTTCTTTAGGTTTTGAAACCACGTTTAACGCCACAGAAATAGGCTTTGTTCTTGATCCTACCTCTCTATTTGGAACCGAAATTTCTAATACAGAAAGTAACTGCAGTGCAAATGTCTTTAGGTATAAAGTTTATATGCATACTATTAATGCCCCTGCAGATATAATCATTGAGGCACGAACCTTTACTGATAGCGGCTCTGCATTACCCGCGATAGGCGCAAGTCCTTATGATAATCTAATCATTCAACCTTTAGGACCCAGAGGTCTTACTCCAGAAAATGGAGGAGATTATATATCTGTTCCAAATAATGCTTCTCAGGCAATAAAGGTTTTTGAGTTTATAGGTTGCAGAACAAGTATTCCTATTCAATTTAAAGTAAGGCCAAGTGCTAAGGCCAGAGCTATACCCGCAAATATTGATGTTTATTATACAGTGGTAGGAAGTTTAATGTAATTAGAAGTATCTATCAAAATTAAATTATGACAGGAATTATTCTCATATTTTCAAATAGAGAGGACTATATAAATAAGGTTGAATTTACTATGTTTATAGAAGAACATCCTGATATACATCTATGTCTTGTTAATAACGGAAGTACAGATAATACAATCAGTCTTTTACAAGAACTTGAGCATAGATTTCCTGAAAGTATATGCGTTATAGATCTTAAAGTAAAAAGGGATCACGACTTTGCTTTAAGAAACGGTTTTAGACTACTCATGCGAAGTAAAAATATTGATAAGGTCAATTATGGCATAAATATGGAATTAAATGATCTTAAGGCCACTGTCGATTTTGGGAGCAACAATACTTGATTGAAATTATTAATTCCTATTAAACAAAAAAAAGACTGTCTAAGATCAAAAGACAGTCTTTTAGACTAACCTGCAATTTATATAAACAATTATTCTATTGTTCTTCAGCAGTGAAAGTATGTTTAAATAAATCAGGATTTATAGTAAGCATTGCCCATCCCCAGTTATTGTTATTATCAGATGGCAAACCTCCTTTAATCAAACTCATACTATCTGAAGCAAACATTTGAGAATAACCTAAACCTAAAGTAACATATTTCACGAGTGGTTGTGTAAAGACTAAATCTACTTCTGTGCCTAAGTATTTAGCAGCATCTGCAGCCAGATCTGCATTAGCCGAAAAGTAATGTCCTTTTACTAATAATGATGATTTTTCTCCGGTTTTCAAAACTACTTTTCCGTGCAGATCATTAAGTCCTACATTATTGGCATGATTGCCTACATAGAAATAATCCATAAAGCCGTTAAATTTGTGATTGGTTCCATAAAGTGGGAAGAATGATTTATTTTTTGAATCTCCATCCTGATCAGTTCCGCTTAATATTTGGTATCCTAATCCATAAAGAGTGGTACCTGGCTTATAAGAAGCTTCAAGCGAAATTTCATAAGCACTTAAATCTGTTGTTGCGGTGGCTTTACCTGACTGGTAATAACCACTTCCTTCAAAATTTAATGATCCTACGGGAAATTTAATATACGCCCCTGTAGTCTATCTGTCGTATGTACCATCTGCAATATCATTATTATCACCTTTATATTTCTGAAACCCATTATTAAGAAACAAAAAACTCGCAGTCGTTTTTCCCCATGATTTTTGAAGGTGGGCAAATTGCATGGTTTTATAAGTAAAATAACCAGTTATTGCATAATCTGTACCTGTTATACGCTGATCTTCCTGGCTAAAGGCAAAACCTAAATCCATATTAAAAGACTCTTTATTATATTTTATAAGTGCCGCATCATGAAAGCGACCTTGCATAGCCCAATCTAAACCTCCAAAAACGCGTTCGTCATCATAAATAATAGATTGGCGACCAAGTTTTGTAGACCAGTTACTATCTATTTTTAATTCTACCCATGCCTGAAAAAGAGAAAATGAGTCATTATTATCGCTTGGTAATATTTGGCGCGTGTCCCCCCAGGTACTAACATCCTGTAAACTTATATAGGCATTTAGCCATTCAGACCCATATATCAAATTGATGCGTGAGCGTTGCGTTACAAATGCCGCGGGTTTGCCATCATCTGGAAAAAGGTTATTAAAACCATGGCGATATTCAAAACGCGAACGTATATCTGCATTTGCGGTGAACTCCTGAGCAAAGGCAAGACTACTAAAGAGAGTAAGTAAAAGAAGTAGCGTAATTGTTAGTTTCATCAGTTAAAAG
>JBALXG010000089.1:0-8449 GCA_036961055.1 Leeuwenhoekiella sp.
GGCAAAAGTTTACTAATTCACTGCACATGCGATTGTTGTTACGTATCTCAAACCGAAGCGAAATTAATGCTTTTCAAAAGTTGACCACAATGATCGATAATCCGGTAAAATACCCTGTTTTTCAGAGTACGGGAGATTCCGCTATTCTGCAGGTAACCGGTGTGACGCCTAATGTTTCGCCGTGGGGAAGACCGCAGGATTTTCGCTTAAGCGTAAAAATAGCGTCCTTTTTTATAGATAATCTCAACACACTTGAAGATCCCAGAAGACCTATAATTGCTACAATGGCTCAAGATGTAGATAACAATAATATAGGTTATAAAGGAATTCCCAGCGCATATGCAGGAGCCGAATCTCAATTTGATTATAATGCTTCTACTTTTAATATTGAGCAGGTTGAGAACCCGATGCAGATTTTTTTAATGACCTATGCTGAAGTAGAATTTATTAAAGCGGAAATGGCACAACGCGGTTTTACGGCAGATGCTGAAACACATTATAAAAACGGAGTAACGGCTGCTATGGAGCAATTAGAAACTGAAATTCCAGACACTTATTTTGATGAACCTCTTGCTCAATATGACGGGACGCTTGAGCGCATTATGTTACAAAAATATTACGCGTTGTATTTTACAGATTACCAGCAATGGTTTGAATATCGTCGTACTGGTTTTCCTCAACTACCTACCACTGAAGCCATGATGAATGACGCAAAAATGCCGGTTCGGTTTTACTATCCGTCAGATGTACAGATAAACAATCAAGAGCACTATCAGCAAGCGGTAGAAATGCTTGGCGGGAGTGATGATATTAACACCAAAGTTTGGTGGGATCAATAACTAAAAAACTACATTTCTGATGAAAAAATCAATGTTTTTGGCCGTTTTTATGCTCAATTTGGCGGTTTTTGCTCAAAATCAAGCCAGCGGCTTTATTTATGAGGATGCAAACCAGAATGGCAAAAAAGACCGCAAAGAAAAAGGAATCGCTCAGGTTTCGGTTACCAATGGTGAAGCTGTTGTTCTAACTGATGAAAAAGGGCATTATCAACTTCCGTTAGGTGACGATAATATTATCGCGGTCATAAAACCTGCGGGATATGAACTTGCGGTTGATGAAAATAATCTTCCGCAGTTTTTCTATATCTATAAACCGAAAGGTTCGCCACAAGCCAAATTTAAAGGAGTAGAACCCACCGGAAAATTGCCTAAATCAGTCGATTTTGGACTGTTTTCGACCGATAATGAAGAGCAGTTTACAGCGCTTATTTTTGGTGATCCGCAACCGTATAATCTCGATGAAGTAGATTATTATATGCGCGGTGTGGTTACAGAGGTAGAAGGAATAAAAAATGTTTCTTTTGGTTTAAGTATGGGCGATCTGGTGGGTAACGATCTCGATCTTTTCAATCCATATATCAACGCGACAAAAAAAGTGGGAATCCCGTGGTTTAATTTGATGGGAAACCACGACATGAATTTTGATGCAAAAACTGATAATCTTTCAGATGAAACCTACGAAGCACATTTTGGCCCAGCCAATTATGCTTTCAACTACGGTAAAGTTCATTTTATCATTTTAGATGACATTTTATACCCAGATCCGCGCGATTCTGATGGATATTGGGGAGGTTTTCGTGAAGATCAGCTCAATTTTATTGAGAACGATTTGAAATTTGTGCCAAAAGATAATCTGGTGGTTTTGGCTTTTCATATTCCGTTAAGCGAGCCCGAAGGCGATTGGTACAGAGATAAAGATCGCGAGCGATTATTTCAATTATTAGAGCCATTTCCTAATACGCTTTCGCTTTCAGCACATACCCATATCCAAAAACAGGATTTCTTTACGAAAAAAGATGGTTGGCTGCGTGATAAGCCACATCACGAATTTAATGTGGGAACCACTTCCGGCGATTGGTATTCAGGCAAATTGAATGAGCAGGGAATTCCTATTTCTGTCATGCGCGACGGAACTCCTAAAGGTTATGCTTTTATTCACTTTAACGGAAATCAATATGATGTAGATTATAAAGTGGCGGGTAAACCGAAGGATTTTCAAATGGATATTTTTGCTCCCAAAGTTGTGGCTAAAGGCCGAAATTCAAAAGCCGGAATTTATGCTAATTTTTTTATGGGAACAAAAACAGATTCACTGGTTTATCGTGTAGATAATGGAGAATGGAAACCCATGGAATATGTAGAAGAAGCAGATCCGTCTTACGTAGAGCTGGTTTATGAATGGGACACAAAGGAAGAATTAATGCCCGGCAGACGGTCCAGTAATCCTATTCCCAGTAAACATTTGTGGCGCGGAAGCATCCCGACAAAACTGGAAGTTGGTAAACATAAAATTGAGATCAAAGCAACCGACATGTATGGAAAAACTTATTTTGGTACAAGCAGTTATCGTCTTGAAGAACCTTTAAAATAAATGTGATTGTTTTAAAAGCTTGTCTCCTTCATGTATGTGAGGCGAGCTTTTTATTTTTAAATTGAGACTATGAAAAATTATATATTATTTTTAGCGAGCTTACTGTTTATAGGAATATCCTGTAAATCAAAAGCCGAACAAAAAACTGAAACCATGCAAGAACCTACAACGCATAAAATACAAGTTCAGGGACATCGTGGAGAGCGTGGGCATTTGCCAGAAAATACCATTCCGGCTTTTCTGGGTGCGCTTCATAAAGGCGTAGATGTACTTGAGCTTGACGTGGTAATTTCTAAAGATCATAAGGTAGTCGTTTCACATGAGCCATTTATGTCTTCACTTTATGTGCAAACGCCAGCCGGAGATAGCATAAGCAAGAGTGAGGAGAAAAGTTATAATTTATATGAAATGGATTATGACAGCATCCGCAAGTTTGATACAGGTTCTAATGGGAATAAAAATTTTCCGCAGCAGCAGAAAATGAAAACTTACAAACCTTTGCTCAGCGAAATGGTAGACAGCGTTGAAACCGAAATTGCTGCAAAAGGATTGAAGCCTATCAAATATAATATTGAGATTAAATCGGTTCCTGAAGAATATAATGTTTACCAGCCGCAGCCCGAAGAATTTGTCGAATTGCTAATGCAAGTGATCAAAGATAAAAAGGTAGAAAATAAGATTAACATCCAATCTTTTGATCCTACTCCATTAAATATTTTGCATAAAAAATATCCAGATATAGAGATCGCATATCTCGTGGGTGATGGTGAACTGGAAGAAAATATGCAGGCTTTAGATTTCACTCCTGAAATTTATAGTCCGCATTTTGGGATGATCAAAGATTCTTCAGACGTAGTAGCAGTACATACTAAAGGAATGAAATTAATTCCCTGGACAGTTAATAATCCTGAAGATATTCAAAAGATGATCGACCTAGGAGTTGATGGAATTATTAGTGATTATCCTGAGCGGGTTTTAGAAAAGCTATAAAATCGACTTAAAACATATAAAAACCCGGTCACAAGCCGGGTTTTTATATGTTTACCCTTAACAGATTATAATTGAATAGTTGATATCATTTCTTCTTTACACTACACTGTTACTGGAGAGATATAGAACGCCATTTATCGTTTAATTTGGCGCTTTGTCGTTAAATTTATTATTTCGATGTCATAATTTTCTTTTATTTTTTTTATGTTTGCGTCTGTAGATCGCTGTTATATAAAATATTATGTGATATGCTAGTTATTAATACCCCAAATCGAACGCTATGGATCTGTTAAAAAAACATGATGTGAAAGGAAAACAACAACTTGATAGTTTAATTCTTTTGAGAGTAATAGCCGTTATCATGGTTTGCTTCTGCCATTATGGTAATGCTTTGTCAGAGGGGCACAGGTTTGCTGGACTATTTAGGATATTTAGCGATTATGGTAATTACGGAGTACATGTCTTTTTTGTAATTTCCGGATTCGTTATTCCATTAAGTTTTGCACGAGGAAATTATAAGCTTTATCATTATCCACGATTTTTATATAAACGCTTTTTAAGATTACATCCACCATACTTAGCAGCTTTAGCTTTAACCTTAATAATTTCATTCGCCTCATATCAGGTTAGAAATCTCCCTTTCCCCGAGGATGCTCTATCAATTCTAAAAAGTACTTTATATTTACATCTGCCTTCAAGTAATCCTGTATTCTGGACGTTAGCTATAGAAGCTCAATATTATTTATTCATTGGGTTGTTTTACATAGCTTTAGTCAAATATCCCAGAAAATCAATTTTCATTTTTATACCTGTGCTTTTAGTATTAAGTCAATTATCTTTTGTTCATATTGAATTTCTCAATTTCCTCATATTTTTTCTTATGGGGACTATAGGATTTTTAATATATAATAATATGGGCAATAGAATTCTCAACTCTTATACTTTAGCCGGTTTAATTATTTTCATGGTTATTTTTTATGACATCGAAGAATCAATAGCCGCCTGTTCTACTTTACTTTTTATACTACTTTATCGCAAGCCCATTCCCAAATATTTAAAATTTCCTGGGATGATATCTTATTCCATATATCTTATTCATTTTCCGCTTGGTATAAAATTTATTAATTTAATAAAACATAAAATCCCTCTTTCTTATAGCTGGGTCCTTTTTAGTGTTACAATGATCCTCGTTTTTGCAGCATCTTATTTATTCTACAGGGTCTTTGAGCTTCACTCTGAAAAGCTATCAAAAAAGATAAAATATATAAGCAATACAACTGAAAAATCTCGAATTGTAAAACTTAATCTTTTAGGTCAAGATAAAGTGAGAATATAAGTATTGAGGTACTTCTAATTAATAGGTAATGGAAGTTGAAAATAACTTTATTCAGGGCCCAATAAACTCTCGTTAAACAATTTCAAAATACGTTTATATTCATCTGTCCAACTACTGGGTTCTATGAAGCCATGACTTTCTACCGGGAAAACAGCCATTTCCCAATTGTCTTTTCCTAATTCTATGAGACGTTGATTTAGGCGTACCACGTCCTGAAAATGAACATTCGTATCGACCATTCCATGCTCGATAAGGAGATCACCTTTTAAGCCATCGGCGAAAAAGATAGGAGACGATCTGCGGTAGGCAATGGGATCTTCTGAAGGTTCGTTAAGAATATTGGCAGTATAACCATGATTATAATGCGCCCAGTCTGTCACAGAACGTAAAGCTGCCCCTGCCTGAAAAGTATCTGGTGCGTTAAATAACGCCATTAAGGTTATAAAACCGCCGTAGCTTCCGCCATAAATGCCTACTTTTTCAGGATTTATATCATAATTTTCTACCAGATATTTTACACCATCAACCTGATCGCCAAGGTCTTTTCCGCCCATATGGCGATAAATTGCAGTTCGCCAATCGCGACCATAACCGGCACTTCCGCGATAATCGATGTCAATCACGGTATAACCCAGATCAGTAAGCATATTATTAAACATATATTCACGGAAATAGCTAGACCACCATTTGTGTACATTTTGCAAATAACCTGCCCCGTGTACAAAAACCACTGCTGCATTATTTTTTACACCGGCTTCGGGTACATATAATCGCGCGGGAACCATGGTGCCATCTTCGGCTTTGAATTTTATTTGCTTAGGATCTCTCCAAGAATAGCTTTTAAAATCTTCCGATTGACCTTTGGTTAGTTGTTGGGCATCTGCTCCTGCGCTATTTTTCTTTAAATATAATTCCCAGGGTTTGTTGCTGTAAGAATACAAGATTGCCATATATTTTTCATCGGGAGAAAGATGAACTTCATTGTTTCCTTCCATAGAAGTAAGCTTTGTCATTTTCCCTCCCATAACCGGCATTTTATAAAAATGACGTTCACCAGGGCCAACTTCTGAGGTGGTTAAATACCAGGATTTTTTATCATTAGACAAAAACGGATCAAAAACTTCATAATTTCCCGGAGTAAGATCTTTTTTGGTTCCGGTGGCAACATCTAAAACGTACAAATGAGAATAACCACTTTCTTCAGATTGAAAATAAATATGCTTATTATCGGGTAACCAACCTAATGTCCCCCCACCAAATGACCAACCTATACCGGGACCTGCGACCCAGGCTTCATCACGCTGCCTATCCAGATTTTTAAGCGTTCCGTCTTCTAAGTTGATTTCGGCGATCCAGCGATCTTTATTATCCTTAGAGCGAATATTTACAATAGCATTGCTTCCGTCAGGAGAAAATTCAGCTCCTGAGAGGATTACCTCACGCACTTCTTCTTTCCATTCTTTATCAGGATAATCTTTTACATAATCTGGTAAATCTTTTATGCCCGGAAGATCATCGGTTTTCACTATATAAACCGTGTCTTTTTTTACGTTGTAAATGGCTAATTCAACTTCTGTTTTGTCATCGCCCACCTTACTGCGAGTGTGGATATCTTTAGTGTAACCGGTTTCATCAACGTAGTTGGGAACTTCAGTTCCTTCACCACGTTCACGTTTTACCAGATTAAAAGTGACATAATCACCTGCTGGAGAAACTGCCAACCCATTTAGAGATTTATCGCCCAGATAAAAAGCAAAGGGTTCTTTTATCTCAGTAGCTTCGGCGTAAGCTTTTGAATTTTTTTCATCTTTTTTTCGTTCTTTAACCACCTGCAGCAATTCTAGAGTTTCGTCTTCCAGCCACTGATCTTTATCAGATAATTTTTTTTCCTCATCTTTGGGAGCGTCTCCACTTTCAATATTCGTGATCTTGTCTAGACTTCCAGCTTTAAGATCATAGAAGTAACCGTTGTCGTTATATTCAAAAGCGATTTTGTTTTCATCTTTTAGAAAAACAGGATCTTGTATACGGCCATCTAGTTCTATAAGTTGGCGAGATTTGTCTTTTTTCACATCATAAAGGAATAATATTCCGTTTTCTGTATATAGCTCTTGTGTCTGCGCATTATTAAAACTGCTGCCGTATGGCGAAATCAATTTTCGTTTTTCGACAACGCTTACCTTTTCAATTTTATCTAGCGAATTGAGATTGATTTTATAGAGCGAATCTGAAGAGTTTTGCTCTGGATTGTAATCAAAGTAAATATTGTCGCTTTGCGGCCCCCAATGCACATCTGAAGGAAAAATTCCCATCCATTTAGGATCCTGCATTATTTTTTCAACCGAAAGTTCGCTGGTTTGAGAAAAGCAACTGAAGCTGAAAAAAGCTAGAAAGCTGAAAAAAGCAAATTTGCTAAAGGGTGGAGTAATTTTGATCATAAAGGGTTGATTGCTGGTTTATGCTATAAAGTCATAGCAATATACCCAAAAATCAAAAACCTTAGAGCATGACGGTAAGAGATGAGTCAAAAAAATTCAAAGTAAGTTACGCAGAGTTAAACCCTTTAGAGAAATCCAAATTAAATTATGTGCGAAGTATAGTTTTTTGGTAACTTACTTAAGCCCCTTCAGCGTGAGTTGCTTCAATCTCGCGATTCAATTTTGCCCTCATTTTTCCGGGTTTATTAAGAGATTTATTGAGCGTTATGGAGAAAGAGGTTCCATGTTCTTCACTGCTTTCAAGATTAAGAATACCGCCATGAGCTTCTGCAACAATTTTGACGAGGGTTAAGCCCATTCCCCAGCTTTGGTAAGGGCCTGTTTCGGCATTGTTTCTGTTTAAAAATTCAAATATATTTGCCTGTTTCTCTTTAGGGATTGGGTTGCCGTGATTGTGAACAGTAAGTTTTACCTGATCGTTATCATCCTTAACTGTTATGGTAATAGGCAGTTCTGAAACGCCATATTTTATTGCGTTTGATATAAAATTTTCTATGACACGTCTTATTGCAGTCTCATCAAAAACTCCTTTAATTTTTTCGGTAGAAAGCACTAATTTTATTTCCTGTGTATAAATTTCTGTGGCTTCTTTATGCACATAAATAATAGGTTTAATAAGGTTGACCTCTTCAAATGACATCATTATTCCTTCACCGGCTTTAACGGTTATGGCGTCCATCAATCCTTCTATTAAACTTAAAGCCTTTCTTACACTGCGTGAAGCTGTACCTTTCATACGATCAAACCATTCGTCTTTAGATTTAGGATCCATCATTTCTATAGAAAGTTGGGCTGCAGATAGTGGATTGCGTATATCGTGAGCCAGCGTTCCTATAAGTTGTTCCTGCATTTCCTGTATCGAATTAGAAAATGAACTTACAGATTTTAATATTGCTGTTTCTATAATATACTTAAGCAAATCTGCTATTTCCAGATTATATACGCCATAGGCAGATAGCTCTTTAGTTAATATACGGTGAAAGACTATATATTCATGAATAACCTGCTCTACCGTATAATTTTTTGTTGCTGCTCTGTGCCTGCCATGATTGCTGCAATTCTCAACAATTTCTAAATATTTATCATCTTTAGTTACATCAATTATATTCTCATTGCGCACCATAATATCTGCAATGTCATTAAGTATATTGGGCAAGTGGTCGTGTAATGCAAGCAAATCTGTAGTATTAGATGC
>JBALXG010000008.1:0-18896 GCA_036961055.1 Leeuwenhoekiella sp.
CCACCTTTTCTTTTACCCGTGCCTGTATGGCATCAGCGCGATCCTTTCCTTCCAGATCACTAAAGTCATCATCATTATTTTCAAGGGCGATCGCACGTTCGGTATAAATATTAATAAGCTCGTTAATGTTTTCAATCCCAGATTTAACGCTACTAATAGCTGCGCTCCTGCGATCTTTCCAGCCGTATTTATCAACCCAAACGCCTATGGTTTTTTCGGTAACCCCTAATAGATTAGCCGTTTCTTTTGCGGTTTTACGCTGTTTTACGTAGAGATCCTCTGCGAGTCTGCGCTCCCTGTCTTTTGCCATTTATACCATTTTAAGTGATACAAAGGTGCCATTTGTACTGTTTCGCGCGCTTTTAGGTATCCAAAGTGCGTGTATAATACACGCATTATGCGGGAGATACGTACGCAGTTTGGGAACTGAATTTCTTTACCGCCGCGATTTCATCAAAATTTGTGGCTCTAAACGAATGGTATAAAGACCGAGAATGAGTAAAAACATTAAAAAAATTGCGATTGTGGGAATTGGTGCCGGAGATTATATAGCTCTTGCAAATCAATTCCCACTAGCGATTACTGCAGAGGCTAAAGAAGACAAAGCCGAAATACGCATCAGTGGTGTTATACACGAATGGCGCAATTCTGCCAGCTGGTTCCGGGAGCAAATCCAAAAATTTAATGAGGACGGCATTAAAAAAGCCAGCCTATATATTAATACACCAGGAGGCGATGTCTTTCAGGCAGCAGAGATCCGCAATGAGTTAGATGCCTTTGAAGGTACTATAAATGGATATGGCGGTGCAATGGTTGCAAGTGCCGGGACATACATACGCTTAGGATGTGACGATTTTGAAATGGTTGCAAACGGCCAATGGATGTATCACAAGCCTATGGGTGTTATAAGAGGCAACGAGGATGAATGGGAAAGTCAATTAGTCCTGCTTAAGAATATTACTTCAGAATACCGCAAAGGCTATGCAGCACTCACCGGTATAAATGAGGAGGAGATCGAGAAGAAATGGGCAAAAGGTGATGTTTGGCTCAATGCTCAGCAAGCCAAAAAAGAAGGATTTATAACCGGTATTTCTAAATACAAAACTAAGATTACCGAAAAAGAAACGGCCATGTTTAGCGCGTGTGGATCTCCCTTTATCCCGCCTTTATCAAAACCAAAATCAAAAACCGAAACAGAAATGAATACAAAATTAACCGCTATGAGACTCGGAATGGATGAAAATTCAACTGAGGAGCAAATTAATGCCCGTCTTGACCAGCTTAAAAAGGATGGTGATAAGGCGAAGCAGTTAGAGCTTGATGCGAAGCAAAAAGAGGAGGCCAAACTCGCCACTGATATAAAGGCTTTACAAGAAAAGGCAATAGCTGAAAAGAAAATGACTGCTAAGCAGGTAGAATCTACTCAAAAATGGGCAGAGACAGACTTCGCAGGTTGGAAGGCCTATGTAGAAGGTTTGCAACCTATAAGCAAAATCTCTGAGCAGATTAAAGGGAAAAACCCTGCTACCGTAGCAGCTTTAAAAGACAAAGAATTTGAAGCCATGACAGAAGATGAGCAGGAACAATTGCTATCTGAAGATCGTGAAGCATTCCAGGCAAAATACGAGGCATACGCATCTAAATAAGTAAATCACAATTCAATCAATAAAAACCCGGTCGCATAGATCGATCGGGTTTTTTTATCATCAAAAAACGAGAGTAATTCAATCACAACACAAATGAAACAAGCTTTAAAATTTGCATTGGCTTTAGGCCTTATCCTTTTTACCTTAATCAGCGGTCTTGCTAAGGACAACCCAGAGGCCGTTGTAGTAACGGCAGGTGTAGCGGTTACAGACGGTGACCTTTTAAACACCTTGAACGAGAAGTTCATAATTAAGAAATTCCGTCATGTAGGTACCTGGTTGCAGGAAGTAACCAGTAAGGACAACTGGGTGAACAATAACACAATTAAAATCCCTAAACGTAAAGGAGATAATGCGCCTGCAGTATTGATCAACAATAATGTTTATCCTATTAATACGGCTGGTCGTGAGGATGAGCAGGTAGTTGTGTCGCTTAACAAATACGATACTGAAAACCGCGAGGTTACAGACGATGAGCTTTATGCTATAGCTTATGATAAGGAAGGTGATATCAACCTGGAACTTAAAGAAGAGCTTGAGGAGCAGACTACAGATCATGCTTTACATTCAATCTCTCCAGCTTCTAACTCTGTGGATACTCCAATTCTGGAAACTACAGGTGAGGATGATGGCACCGGTCGTTTGAGAATGACCAAAAAAGATATCATTAGCTATAAGGGAAAACTTGATAAATTAAAAGTTCCGACTAACGGGCGTATAATGGTATTATCTACCACTCATGCAAATGATCTTTTACTTGAAGATAGTGTATTTGAAAAAGGGTACCACAACCGCGTAAATGGTGCGATCTCTATTAACTATTACGGGTTTAAAATTTATGAAGATGTTTATACCCCTACTTATGATGCAGCTGCAAAAACAAAGCTTGCCTTTGGTAGTGTTGTAGCCGGTCGTACCAGTACAATCATATTTCATAAAAAATCTACTGTAAAAGCTAAGGGTACCGTAACACGATACGCTCGTAGTTCAAAACAAGATCCTGAAAACAGAAAGTCTGTAGTAGGTTACAGATTATGGTTTGGCTGCTTTGCCATTCAGGATCAAGGACAGGGTGCCATAATTGACGGTGCAGCTGCATAGATAATTTAACTCAGGCAGGCTAACCTACTGCAGGTAGCCTGCTCCCTCAAGGGGGAAATATCTAAAACATGGTAACTAGCAAAAAATGTCTTGCAAAATATGGCACTCCAGATATTAAAATGGAGTATGGCCACATGATGCTTTGGGATGTGCCGGAGTGGATCAATAAAGAGATTCCTACAATACCTAATAAGATTTATTGTAACCGTAATCTGGTAGGTGCACTACTGGAGGCTTTTTGCAACATTGTTGAGCGATGCCTTCAGGATGAGATTAAGACTTGGGATGGCTGTTTTAATATTCGCCTGGTGCGAGGTAGCCATGATCCTAATAACTGGTCATTGCACAGCTTTGGTATCGCAATAGACATAAACGCAGCCTGGAACCGCTTAGGCCATGAGCCAACAATGAGCACAGATCTTGTAAAGTGTTTTACTGATGCAGGGTTTGACTGGGGCGGTAACTGGAAGCGAAAAGACGGCATGCATTTTCAACTGGCAAAAATATGAGACTGATCATTGTTACCCTCTTAGTGCTTTTACTTTCAAGTTGTGGCGGTGGTAAACCGACATTAACAAGATCTGTCACTGAAAAAGACAGTACCTGGACGAAAGTATCAACAATAAAAAGGGATACAATAATCACCATACCCGGTGATAGCATAAAAATTAGGATCCCGATACTTGATATAACTGAAGAGCCTGTTACCAGATATGGAGTACGCTCATCTGCTTCTGTTCGGAAGGAAAATGAGGATCTGGTTATCGATTGTAAATGCGATGAGTACAAGCAGCAAATTGAACTCATGGAGAAACTTATTGAGCAGCATGAGACCTATGAAAAGCTGCTAAAGGAAACTGTACTTAAACCTGAGCGTTATGTACCCTGGTATATAAAAATACTTGCCTGGATAGGTGGTATTTCCATTTTGGGAATTGGCGTGATTGTAACCATAAAATTTATAAAACCATTTTAAATGAAAACATTTAGCAGAAAAGAAATAGTTGACAAAAGTGTCGAGGTATTCAAGCAAAACAAAGAGGGTAAATTATTTGCTACCTCAGACGGTCAGTTTTTTATCCTTGAAGATCGTAGGAATATGCACGCCAAAAGTCAAAAGAAACCACTTGGCACGTATGACATAGATCGCTCTGAAGTAGAAACTCAACTTGCAAAAGATATCGAGGTCACTACAAACGATGATCAAAAAGAACCTACTGTGGATGACATCAAAGCTCTTGTAGCTGAATCTTCTGATGTAGCTCAACTTGAAAGCATGCAGGAAGATGAAAAGAAGGGCAAGAACCGCAAAACGGCACTAGCTGCTATTGAAGAACGTATTGCCGAATTAAAAGAACCTAAAAAAGACTAATTAATGAGCTTTGAAGGCGTACAATTTAGAAAAGGGGCTTATGGCCTTAACCGCGCAAATGCCAGTACAGATGCTGTAATGGCACTGGTGGTATTTAGCCCAGATGAGGCAGATGCTTCATTTAATGAGGCAACAAAAACCATTCAGGCAAGAGATTTGGATGCTTTAGGATTTGATGATGCTCATGAAGCCAATAACACTATTCTATTGCGCCATCATGTAGAGGAGTTTTATAAATATGCTCCTTTAGGAACGCTAATCCTGGTGCCCACTGATAAAGCTACAGCAGCTGCATTTTTTGCAAGTGCAGAGGCAAAAGCAATTTTTCGTACAGAAAGTGATGTAAAAAGAATTGGGTATGTCTACAACGACAATGTGCTGGATCTTGATCTGGAGGCAGAAATAAATGCTGTACAACTATTCGTAAACGATCTGGCCGCTGATCATATTCTTATTGATGGTGTTTACCTGGAGGCAAGAAACATTGGTGCAAATGCAGCCAACTTAAGATTGTTAAGTGCTCCAAATGTAACGCCTGTAATTGCTCAGGATCCTGCAATAGCAGCTATAGACCCATCTTATGCAAACTATGCAGCCATTGGAGCGGCATTAGGAATGAGAGCCGCCCGTAAGGTTAATGAAAACTTAGGATCTGTTGACATAGACAATAAACCTGATGCACAGAAAGGTGAGATTAGTTTCCCACTAACAGTTGCCTTGACAAAAAGATGGTTAACAGCTGCTTTGAGTGATGGTACTCCAGTAACTACTTTGAGCAATGCAGAGCGTAAGCAACTTACAGATTATGGTTACGTATATGCCGGAAGCTTTCAGGGTTTCTCTGGATTCTACTTCAATGGTGAGCCTACATGTGTAGAACTGGCCTCAGACTATTCAACCGGTGAAAATAACGGTGTTTGGAATAAAGCTGCTCGCTGTGTACGTGTGGCATTGCTACCTAAAGTTAGAGGCTGGTTTAAGCGAAATGCTGAGACTGGAGAGCTGAGCGTAACTGCAATTACTAACCTCGAGAACCTTGCTAAAAAGCCATTGAACGAGATGGAAAAGGCTGAGGAGATTAGTGGATCTAATGTAAGAATCCCCACTGGACAAAATCCAAACGATCAAACGCCACTTCAGGCCTATGTATCGGTAACCCTGGGCGCGATTATTCATGAGTTTGTCGTAGACCTATCATTAAATTAAAAACAATGGCGGAAGCAACAAAATTGATCAACGCATTCGGTAAAATGGCCGGATGGAATTCTATAACGGTTAACATCTTTGGCCGTGACGTAGAAGGGATCTCTGAGATCTCTTACGACGATAATATTTCCAAAGAAAACATATACGGTGCCGGTAGAATGCCTATAGGTGTGGGCGAGGGAAATTATGAGCCTACGGTAGGTTTAAAACTCTATAAAGAGGAAGTGATTGCCATCCTTGATTCTATTCCCCAGGGAAAACGCATTCAGGATGCAGAGCCAACAGATGTGATCATTACCTATGAGTATAAAGGGCGTATTTATAAAGACATCATCCGAAATTTTCAGTTGATGAAACTAGGCAGCTCCACAAGTCAGGGTGATAGCACTGTAGACCAAACCACAGAGGCCATGTGCAGCCATATAGACTGGAACGTACAATAATTAGCAATGGAAGACACCAAAACACCTATCGGTTATGCCGATGACGCACAGATAAACGCCTGGAAATCTCAACATCACTTAAAGTATGTGCCAGAGATTACCACGGTAGATGAAGACGGTAATGAGCATGTAAGCTATGTTAAGAAGCCTAGCCTACAGCTTATACAGATGCTGGCAGATCACGCAAAGCGTAACCAGGAATTAAAAGGTCTTGAACTAATGTTCAACACCCTTCGTCTAGGAGGGTCTGAAGAAGTTTTGACAGATGACGAAATGAAAATGGCTGCAATGGCCGCAACCGGTAAACTATTTAAACGCCAGGAGGCGACGCTAAAAAAGCGTTAGCCGCTGAACAGATCTCAGCGGCACCTGAGTTAGATTTTTACAAAAAAGGAAACGCATTAATACGTTCTAGCTTCCATCTCGACCCAGAAACTTTGCCTATCGAGAGATGGGCAAAATTATACCAGGAAGCAGCTTATATAAAGCGACTGGAAGCAAGAACACTTGGCGATGTATTAGTCGCCGTATTTGGATCAAAAAAGTAAATGGCACAACATGAGACATCGTGGATACTTGAATTAGTAGATCACATCACCAAGCCGCTACGCGATGCCTCAAAAGCCACAGAAGATGTGCGCAATGAGGTAAACCGCGTCACCGCTGCTTTAGGTGATATGGACGATGAAACCCGTGCCGTTGCAGAACGTTCTTTGAAATCCCACCGCGAGTTAAGTAAAGAACTCGAGGACGAACAAAACGAGGTTAAAAAGCTTACAAAATGGCTTGATGACCTGGGCGATACTATTGACCCGCTTACCAAGGCTCAGATTGATTTTAAGATCAAAGCGGCGCAGACAAAAGCGCGCCGATATGAAGAGCAGCTAGTAGAGATTAACCAGGAACTTAAGGAGATCGAGACGGGTCCAGATCCTAAAAAGCTTCAGGCAAACTGGGGAGCGGCCATTGTAGTAGCTAATCAAACTGCAGAGCTGGTAAAAAAGGCAATTGACACCTTTGATTTTAGTGTAGGCATTGAGGATCTGCGTACATCTATTGCGCGAATGACTGACAGCTCAGGTGATAAACTTGATGAGTTGACTGCTAAAGCGCATAAGTTGGGCAGGATCTATAAAGAAGATCCTGAGCGTATCGCCCAGGCTGCAAATGCAATGACCAAGCAAATAGGTGGCAGTTATGAAGAAAATTTCGCACTTATTGAAGCTGGTTATAAAAAGGGAGCCAATATAAATGGCGACTTTCTTGATCAACTCAGGGAATATCCCACATTTATTAAGCAGCTTGGTATCACGCAGGCAGAGGCAATTGCTTTAACCGCTGAAGCAGGTAAACAGGGCATCTATTCAGATAAAGCCCTGGACTCATTGAAGGAGGCAGATTTATCCCTTCGTGAAATGGGACAGCCTCAGATTGATGCGCTTAAAGGAATAGGTTTAGCAGTTGAGGATCTTGCTGGTAAAACCACATTTGAAGCCGTTCAAATGATTTCAAAATCAATGGACGGTGCAACTACCCAGGCAAAACAGCTTGTACTTGCAGATATTTTTAAGGGTGCAGGTGAAGACGCCGGGCTTGGCTGGATAGAAGGCCTAAATAGTGTTGACATGGATATTAATAATATCCCAAGTATCGAGCAGGCAGGCGGTAGTTTACGTGGATGGCTGGCAGATCTTGAAACCTCTTTTTCTAACACATTTGGGAATATAGTCACCAATGCCAGTGAATTAAGCGGCGTGGCAACCTTCATAGCTTCTATGATCCCCATAATACAAACCCTTTCTAAAGTTACTTGGTTACAGAATGTAGCTACCAAAGCTGCAGCTGCAGGTCAATGGTTGTTAAATGCCGCAATGACGGCAAACCCTATAGGTATTGTAATAACATCAGTAGCAGCACTTGTAGGAGGCATCGTTTGGGCATGGAATAAGTTTGAAGGCTTTCGCCAGATTGTTTTCTCCTTATGGGAAACCATGAAACTCTTTGGCAATGTGATCAAGGATTTTGTGATTACCAGAATTAAAGGGATGCTATCTGGAATCGTAGGTCTGGGCAAAGCAGTATCTCTCTTTTTTGATGGTGAATGGGATCAGGCTGTAGATACCGGAAAGCAGGCAGTAAGAGATCTTACTGGAATCGATGCTGCCAAGGATGCTATTGATACCGTAAAGGCAGAATTACCTGGAGCTATTTTAACCGGGATGCAAAAAGGATCTGAGTCTTTTGCTGCAGACCAGGAAAAAGAAAAAACCGGTGCTAAAGGCTATGATTTTGCCACGTTGGGTGGCGAAGCTCCTAAACTGGATGGTGTAAATAACATTACTCAAAAGGGAACCGGTTCTGGTTCTGGTGGGTCTGCTGTCAAGGCATTGAGTGTAAACCTAACGGTAAATAACAATTTTAATGTAAAGAACGGTGCAGACCTGATGAGCCGCAAAGATGAAATACTGAATTATATCGTGGGACGTCTTAATGACACCATGAAGGACGCATTAATCGCAGCAACATAATGAGCTATACAATACCAAACTTATTTCTTGAGAGCTTTGGCCTGCAGGTTAAAAAGGCCTATAACCCACAAACTAGTAATAGTCGTGCAGATCATCCTACCGGTACTTATAAGGGCATTGAATTTATAGAAGATGAGGAGGCATCAAAGCTAAGTTACTTAGGTACTCCAGTACTGTTTCCTATCACATTTGTGGGAGGTAATTATAAGCGATTTGCTTCTGATGGTCGCATTGAAGATATACGTATGGCAGACTTTCAACTGCCCGTTGCATGTGTAGTTGATTTTCGCAGACCTAAAACCATAATAACTACACCAGTAAGTGGTGGCTATGGTACGGTAAAAGAAATATTTGCTTTCAATGATTGGGAGCTTACAATTAATGGTTTCTTCCTCCCAGATCCTAACCAGGCACAAGGTCTTGTAAGTCCATATGATCAGGAAATTGAAACAAACAACTGGAACGAGCTGGTGTCATCAATAGCGGTAGAGAGTCAGATATTCCTGGATAGAAAAATAGAGTCTATCACCATATCAGACTTTAATGTCAATTCATTAAGGGGACAGCCTAAAATAAGGCCATTTACAATTAATGCTACAAGCGATGAACCTATAGAATTGGTATTGTCATGACAGTTGCTATGATTGCAAAAATAGTCTTTCCACCTACTGAAGCGCGTCCAGAACAGGTAACCGTGAGGCAAGTAGAAAGTGTCACTATCGAAAGCTCCTGGGAGCTTCTTACAGATACGGCTGTAATAACTATGCCTCGTAATGTAAAGTTCTTTGAAAAGCGTAAGGTGCGCGAAGTATTCCGAAATGGAGATCCTATAGAGATCTGGTTAGGTTACGACGATGATCGCAACTTGATCAAAGAATTTACCGGCTATATTCTCAATGTGTCTGCAGATATTCCCATTACCATCAAGTGCGAGGATAAGATGTATGAGCTTAAAAAGCATAGCGTGAATTACGCAATGAAAACAAATAAGCTCCAGGACTTGATTAAGGACATAATACCTGAAGGCATGAATACAGATGTAGCAGATATGGAACTATCAAAAGCAAGATTTCCTAATACTACAGCTGCTAAGGTTCTTGAGCAATTACAGGAAAGTAACATATACAGTTATTTCAAAGGAAATCAGCTCGTGGTGGGAAAGATTTACACAGATGATGAGGAACCGCCGGTGGTATTTAACTTCTCAAGAAACGTGGTAGATAATGCGCTTCAGTACAAGCTTAAAGACGATGTACTGGTATTGATAAAAGCAACATCTACACTTCCAAAAGGTAAAAAAGTAAATGTTGAGTTTGGCGATAAAGGTGGCGTACATCAAAACCTTGCTTATTACAATATTGCCTCTAAAGATGAGCTTTTGAAGCTGTGTAAACTGGATTATGAAAAATTTAAAAAGGATGGGTACCAGGGCGATTTGAATGTATTTGGAACGCCCAGTGTACGCCACGGAATGAAAGCAAAAGTATTGAGTGATCTCTATCCAGACAGAGATGGAACCTACTGGATAAAACGAGTCACCAAATCATTTAATAATAATGGGTTTCGTCAAGCTCTTAACCTGGATCAAAGAAGTAGTTAATGGAAAAGCTGGCAGAGTTTAAAAAGCTCTTACAACAGAAGGCAAAAGACCAGGTACCGGTGCAGACAGAATGGGTAAAGGTAAAAGCGGTTGACTGGGATGAGAAGACGATGGTGGCAACCGGAGAGGCTAATGATCTGGAGTATGATGATATTCTCCTGGGTTTAGGTAGCAGCTACCGCAAACCAAAAATAGGAAGTCTGGCCACAATAGGCATTATAAATAATAGTGCTGCAGCTTTCCTGATTGATTGTGAAGAGATTGAGGAGTTTCAATGGCAATGTGACTCAACAAAATATACGGTTTGCCTGGAGGGATTTGAAGTAAAGCGAGCAGACCAGAATTTAAAAGATGTAATGAATGACCTCATTGATGAGATCAACAAAATAAAGGTGATCTACGGCAATACGATTAATGTGCCTGAAATGATCAAGATTAAACAACGGTTAAATACCATTTTAAAGTAGATATAATGGCTATTACAGAAACTCAACTCGCTGCAAAATTTGAGGCAGCATTGAAAGCAAAAAGCGATGACCCTAATGTCGATATCGAGGATGCCAGAAAGCATCTGGCCAAAGAACTTGCTGAAGGAGTTGCACAGTTTGTAATAGGCAGAGAAACAACTGTAGTGGGTGTTCAAAATGGATCAGGCACCACAACCGGAACTATACTATAATGGCAAAAGATATACTCCTTGATGACACAAATGACCTCCTAATAACCGGCGGTGACTTTGTGATAGAGGAAAGCGAAATGCAGGAAGTAGGTCTCATACTGCAGACCAACCAGGGCGAATGGAAAGCGGAGCCTTTGACAGGAGCTAACCTGGTGCGAGAAGTACGAGGAAGTACAAATAATTTGAGAAAAGAGCGCACGATGCGCATACAAATGAAACTGGATGGTAAGGATTATGACAAAATCCGGAAACAGATAAAGGAACAATACAATAACTGATGGAACAAGTAACAACCCCTTTTTTAGAATATGGCGTGATAGGAGCCCTCTGTGTACTACTGCTTTTTGCAGTAAGATATCTCTTTAAAAAGAGCGAAGAGAATAGTGCAATATGGCAGGATATAGCGATTAACAGTCAAAAAAGTTTTGTCGCTATTTCCTTAAAGCAGAATGAAACTAACCAGAAGCTTATTGAGATCAGGGAGCGTGATGTTGATCAGGCCAAACACTTTCATGTAGAAATGAGTAAAAAAATGGAAGATATGCCAGCGCGCATTCTTAAAGAGATTGAGTACCGAAAATTACATGACAATCAATTACAATCTAAAAATCATGTAACGCCTGCGACATGACCGTAACCACACTTAACAATCAATCGCTTGCAGATCTCACGGTGCAGGAATATGGACAGCTTGATAAAGCCGTGCTCTTTGCATTTGAGAACGGGATCTCCTTAACAGAAGATCTTACTCCTGGGCAGGATCTGGTTGTAGCAGGTGAAACAGAAAGCCCGGATATCGTGCGGTATTATCAATCAAATGGAGTTAAGCCGGCAACGGGATTAACAGAAGGCGAACAATTAACGGCTGCAGGTGAAGATCCCTGTGACTTGTGTAAATATTTTCATTAGATGTCAAAAGTTACAAAAGCAATAATTCTAGGGTACCTCACGTGCGATGATCCCGTAGTGCGCAATAAGTACGCAAATATTCTGGACAGCTTTTTTCATAAAGATGAAGGTGTCATTATCACAAAAGTTGAGGATCTGGAAGGTGGTAGTAAAAAAATCACTTTTTCTGATGCAACCTCAATCACAGTTCCTTCAGCTGCAGAATTTAACCAGGCATTAATCGAGTATCAACAGCAGGTAGAGCTTGATCTGGGAAAGAAGGTAGATAAGGTACTGGGAAAAGGATTAAGTACTAATGACTTTTCAAATATACTCAAGCAAAAGCTAGACGGATTACAAAACTATGTGCATCCCGATACCCACACGATTGCAGAGGTACAAAATCTTGGTGACGCTCTAAATCAAAAACAAGATGCTGAAGAAGGCAAAGGCTTAAGTACACATGATTTTACTCAGGACTACAAAGATCTGTTAGATAATTTTCAAAGCTTCACTCCGCGCCTAAAAGTAAATATAAATGGGTACCTGATGGACTTGTACCAGGCTGAAGGTAATGAAGGAACTGCCCTTCAAAAATTTGATTCTATATACGGGATGACAGAGTTTGACGGCATCAAATGGTTTGGATCCTGGTGGTACAATACAGATGGAGACATCACACAACAAAATAGTTACAGAGAAATATTCGCAACACCCTTAGACTAATGAAAAAGTTAAGACTACTTATCGTATTTATTCTTATAACCGCTTCCGGATTTGCACAGGATACGATTACGCGCTCAAATAGAGGCTCTGCCTATCGCGCCAGAAGCCTTCAATTTCTTGATACACTTAATACCGGTAATGTTAAGCAGGATTTAGTAACCCTTAATAGTGCCGGCGGAACGGAAAAGATATCATCCCAGGCTTTAATAAATTGGTTTATTAAGCAGCTGGAAGGATATGGCTTTACCGGCACCAGAGCTGGAGACGATCTTATCGTAACCCTTGGCGATTATGATAATTCTGGTACCGGGGCAAAACTCATCATTGATACTAATGATGGTCTGGCAAGATTTGAAGGCCTTTCAGTTATTTCTGATGATCTTGTGGGTATTAAAAATGACTCCGGTAATTTTGCTCATTTAAGAGCAGATAATCTTACTGATACACATACCTATCAACTACCAGATGCACCCGGAACGCTATTGACTCAATCTGAATTAGCGGGGTATGAAACCTTAACAGGATCTCAAGACAAAGCAAATACTGCAGAGCAGAATGCAATTGATTATGCCCGGTCATTTGGGTTAGGCGACGGTACGTTGTCATTGGCAACCGGCAGTGATGCAAATACGATCACTAAAACCGGCTTTTACCGCTTTGGAAACCTAAATACACCCAATGCTCCTACCACAGATCGCGGTTATATGATAGTGACTGTAGGAAACCAATATGGCTATTTTCAAAGTAACATCTGGATGACAGATACAGGGCGGCTGTTTTTTAGAAGCAGGATAACAGGAACCTGGTCAGACTGGGTTGAAGCTGGTGTAGGCACTTCTGATGGAGTGAATTCTACTTATGTTGATAACGGCGATACTTCAACACTTTCGCAAGCACAATCTTATTCAGATGGTTTAGCAGGTAATTACGCCACCGCTGCACAAGGTGTTAAAGCTGATAACTCTTTACAGAAAACAGGTGGAGCAGTTACGGGCGATGTAAACTTTACAAGTAGAATAGGGATAAATACACCTACACCTAAAGCGTTACTTCATTTAGTGGCTCCGGGTTCTAATCCCGAAGCATCGCCGGGCGTTGGAAGTAATGCTGTAAGTATAACTGGTGAAGGTGGATTATATTACGCAGCTAGACAGAATGACACAGGATTAACCTTTGTAATGGGCGCCTCTGCTACGGGAGTGGCTTTTTTAGGTTCTTTATCTAATGACGATGTTGAACTTAGGACTCATAATTCAACATTGGTTACATTAAAAGATAGTACAAGCTATGTGGGTATAGGTGAACGGAATCCTAAAGAAAAACTAGACGTTAAGGGTAATGCAATAGCAGATACACTATTTGCTAGAAATGCCATGAAGGTAGGAGCTAATAAATTCACAAGTGGTGACGTAGCAAAATGGAACGCTGGGTTTGGTTATACAGACACAAAATTTACTGAATTACAGGATTATGTAAATAACACGTTCCTGTTTAATGGTGATATGTCAGTAGGTCAAACTAACGGTCGTGATCTTTTAGATAGGGTAGCTGAACTTGAATACACAGTAACAAGCGGTGGTACCGGGGGCATTTCAGAAGCAAGAACAAAAGCAATTGCCGATAGTGTGGCAATAGCGAAAACCGCTAATTCTTTAAAAACTACCGGTACGCAAACTATAACAAATGGAAAACTAGATATAGATAATGGTACTACAAGTTCTTCAAGAGATCAGAACTCTTTAGTATTCAGAAGACCGGGAGCTAGTTATATCTATCAAGCAGGAATAGGCGGTACATTAAATATTAAAACATCAAACACGGCGTCAAACGACACGCAGGCAATGACATTTGCAAGTGATGGAACAGTTACAGTAGATAAATTAAATGTTACCTCAGATTTTGCAGGAAGTGGAATGATAGATGCTAATGCTCCGCCAACTGCTTTATGGAATGCCGGAGGGGGTTATACAACTGAATCGGCTTTAGCAGCAAAGTTAGTAGCTACGGCAGGAAAGTACAGCAACATACAGGAGTTACTTGATAATAATACTGCACCAGATGGAGCGGTTTATACTGTTCTAGGGTTTTACGCGCCCGGAGACTGGGGGCCGCCTATTTCTTACGTGTGGCGAGCTAATAGCACTGCTACTACTAACGGTGGTACAATTAGAAAAGCAACTGGAATAAGTGGAGATGGGCGTTATGAAGCTCTGGTGCCAAAAACATGGAAGGATTTGAGATGGTATGGCGCAACTTCTGGTGATGGTACAGACGATGAAGCAGCCTTTAATAATGCTATTTCTTCAATGCCTAATGGAGGAGAAATTAATATTGAAGGAGAATTTAACGGCACCTCATTTAATATAGATCACAGTAATATTACGCTTAGTGGTACAGGAACGCTAAAAAGTGAGACTGGCACACCATTGTTTATTGCGCCCTACAGGTATGCAGGATGGAGCATGACCGCTTCAACTCAAATAAGATATACAGAACAAGTAGAAAAAGGACAACATTATATAATAGCATATCCAGGTCAAGACTTATCAAATTACGTTCCCGGAGTTAGTTTTAACTTAACTGGAGGTTCAGCTTATCTTGACACGACACAAGCTGAACCTAATATTGTTGAAAAAGTTGTTGGAGATACAATTTACATGAAATATAATCTTGCTGAAGATTATAGAATTCAATACGCTTCATGGGGGGGGCTAACAACAGCGGAAGCGACACCTGCCGCACCCGGACAAACTTTCACCCTCGAAGCTAATACTTCAGGATTTGTGGCGGGCAGGACTTTAACGATAGGTGATGAGAATGACAGTCAGCTTTTTGAAATGGTTTCAATTTCAGGCAATATTTACACACTTAGAAATATAGATGGCGTTCAAAATTCAGGAAATGTAATTCCTTCCGGTTCAAAAATTTATAAAGGCCGTTCATTAATTTTGACCCCTTCAGCGGTACAAAATACAGTTCTTAGGGGTATTACCCTTGAAGGAAAAGGCAAAATAGTTAGTATATCAAACACTATCAATACATTATTTGAAGATGTAACAATTCTTAATCATAGGCTCACAACCGATAATTGGTCATTTTGGCTAGACGGTGACGGGGGGCGTGATTTCAAAATGTTTAAAGGAGAGGTAAGAAACGACAATTTTAATATAGCGCAGTTTGCTCGCGGATTTACGGACATTACGATGGATGACGTAGATTTTTATAATGCGGGACTTGAATTTACAGAATTTGCAAAATCTTATCAAGTATCAGATTGCTTTTTTGATGCTTATGATGAACGAGGCGATCTTACAGGTTATCTAATTTCAGTTGGAAAATCTTCAGCAGATGCAGACATTCACAATAATACAATGCGTGGTCATGGCTTACGGACAGCTATTTACACGCAAGATATACAAGGTCAGGAAAGCGTAGGATCTGGATTTACTAGCATTTATGAAAACAAAATTACCATGTTTGCTTCACGCTCAATAATGGACTTGGTTTACAAAACTGGTCATATAAATGCCCATAACAATCATATGTATGGCGATGTTGAGTATGTGGTTGGTAATTTTGATGCAGGACCAGTTACAGGGTTCGACACAGGTGGGCCAATTATAAATGATGCCGGTCGCCCATCATGGGGTGGTAGTTCGTCACGCTTTGAGTACAACGATTTTACAGGAAGAACACACGCGGCATGGGCTTCGCGCGACATGGAAAACGCAAAAAACAATCACAATACATTTCAACGTACAGGAGTTCCAACTTTAGGAAACGCGCAGACGTATAAGAATGAGGGAAATATATTAAGATCACAAGGTACATTTTTAGCGGTTTCTCCTTTCCCATTTGAGTTTATAGACAATACATTTTATGGCTTCCCATTGTACGATAACTCTGTAACTTATAATAGACCCGCAAGTATGTACAGCCATTTTGAAAGGATTTTATTTATTCAAAATGACCCAATAGGAGACATAGATGAGGACACAGAAATCACATTACCATTTCAAAATTAGAAACTATGAACATCAATTTTATTACAACCAGCCTTCAATTACTCATACTTGTTATAGCTATAGCATATGATGCGACTTCAAAATATAATCGCCTGAGCGATGAAGCAGAGGCCAGTACAGATCACACTTATTCATTGCAAAAGTTTAGAGACTTCAATCTCTGGAACGTAGTGCAGATGCTATTTGGAGGGCTTCTGGTTCTGGCGGTGCTCAATGAAGGAGCCCTCAGACTTGCAGTACATATCTGGCCGGGAATACCTGAAGAAATAGAGGGCTTGGGAGCCTTAAGCTTTGCTGTAATTGCCGGGCTTTTTGGAGACACAATTATTTGCAAAATAAAATCACGATTCGAGAAAAAACAATAGCATGGCCACACCCAGCATAAAGGACATACAAAACCAAATACTAGCCGCAAAAGATAAGCAGGAAAGCCTTGCCGGACTCACCAGTACCAGTAAGGTAGCTGTTTATCGGTTGTGGGCTTTTATAGTGGCCTCAATTGCCTGGGTGCAGTACCAGTTTTTTGAGAAGTTTCAAGAAGAGATTGACAATCAAATCGCAAATCAAAAGCTTTTTACATTGCTTTGGTTTCGCAACGCTGCTCTGGCTTATCGACACGGTTTTAATCTGGATGAAAATACGGCATCCTATGATCTCGCCGGCTATACTGATGAGCAGATAGAAACGGCAACTGTTGTAGATCGCTCTGCCGTGGTAGAACTGGAACTTAACAATAGGAAGCAGCTCTTTATAAAAGTGGCTAAAGAAGCCGGTGAGGATCTTGCGCCGCTAAGCGGTAATGAGCTGGAGGGATTACGCCAATATTTTGCCAGGATAAAACCTGCAGGAACTAAAATTGTAATATTCTCAGATAACGCAGATGACCTGAGTCTAATCATAGATTTTTATTATAATCCACTGATACTTGATGAAAACGGGGTGCGCATTGATGCCAGTGCTAATACACCCGTTCAGGATACAATCAGGGATTATCTCAAGAACCTGAAGTTTAATGGGGAGTTTACCGTTGCAGAGCTTGAAAACCGTCTGCAGAATGTAGAAGGCTGTGCAGATCAGGAGGTCTATATACGCAATGCAGAGGCAAACTATCAAAACCCGCCAAGCTATGTACCTATAACTTCCAGTTACATTGCAAATAGCGGTTACATGCAAATCATAGATGCTAATCTTACAATTAATTTCATTGCCAAAACCGTTGCATTATAATGTACGATAAGCTGTTTGACTTCAATATTAATAAGTTTGCTGCATCCTTGCTGCCAAAGGATTTGCGACACACCAGGCAAGTACATTGGCTTACCTGTTTGTTAGCGCCTTGGAGACAGCTTTTATTATTGTTTACCGGCTTTCGTAGGAAAGCAAAATATAAGATCTCACATACCCCACAGGTCTACAGCATGGAAAACGTGCTCAATGACAGTTATGATTTTATAGCCAGGCGCATTTATATAACAGACGGCCTGTATAGGTCGCCACTGTATCTCAATCGTAGGATTGAGGATAAGCCGGTAACAATATACCGCCGGGAAGAAAACAAGCCGCTAACCCTATACAGGAGAAGTGAGCTAAAATTATTTGATGTTGATTTTGTGGTAGTGATACCAGCATCGCTCAATTTACAAGAACCAGAAATATTAAGAATGAAGGCACTAATAGATTTTTATCGCCTTCCGGACAAAACATATACCCTGACTTATGAATAGAATAGAAATACAAGCGGGAGGTTTTCCCTTTGATGCAGACACACTGCTTTTTATGCAGTCTATGATCCAGAACAATCATAAGCTGGCACAACTGGGCGGTGATAACTACATATTATCAGGAGCTGTTGTAAATGGATCTAACGTGAGCAATGGCTTTGTTGTAATTGGCGGCGAACTATTACCCCTAGTTGGAGGGGCTGTAAAGGCTAATCTTACCGTTGTTGAGAGCGTTGAAAATGCTTCCTATCTGGAAGATAATAATAATGATGGGCAGGGAGACAGTAAACTAGCAGAGGTAACCCGTACCGCTACATTTACTGCAGGAGCTGGTCAAGTGGCATGGGCAAACATGAAGCGTATCAATCCTCTTGTAGAGGTACAGAAAGCTGTGGTACCTCTTGGTGGGATTATAATGTGGTCTGGAGCGATCAATGCCATACCTGCAGGATGGAAACTTTGTGATGGTCAAAATGGTACTCCAGATTTGTCGGGTAAATTTATAGTGGGTTATGATGCCGCTGATCCTGATTATAATGCTGTGGGGAAAAATGGAGGTACAAGGGCTGTAACGCTTACAGAGCAGCAAATGCCTTCACACAATCACAACGGGAATGTATCAATACCGCCTCACAAACATACATTGCCGGGCAATGTAATTGGAGCGAGTGGTAATGGCAGCAATGCGCTAACCAATAAGAATAACACAGGGAGTACGATTGTGAACGAAACAGGATCGTCAGGTTACCAACAGGCATCTTTAACAACCATAAGTAAAGGAGGAGGTCAATCTCATGAGAATAGACCGCCTTATTTTACACTGGCTTATATAAAGTATGTGGGTTAAAAAAAGCCCCCGGCGCATTTAAGGATCTCACTCAATTAAATACAAAATCCACACTCGGATACCGGAGGCCAAAGCCTTCAATTTGAGTATGGATTTTTTAATTGAGTGAGACCG
>JBALXG010000090.1:0-8438 GCA_036961055.1 Leeuwenhoekiella sp.
AGAATGATATTTTTGAATTAATGACCAATAGTCAGGAATGGTGGCCAGCAGATTACGGTCATTATGGTCCTTTCTTTATTCGTATGGCATGGCACAGTGCGGGAACTTACCGCATACAAGACGGTCGTGGTGGGGCAGGTTCTGGCTCACAACGTTTTGCACCATTAAACAGTTGGCCAGATAACGCTAACCTTGATAAGGCTCGCTTACTTTTATGGCCTATCAAAAAGAAATACGGTAAAAAATTATCTTGGGCAGATCTACTTGTTTTAACAGGTAATTGTGCACATGAGTCAATGGGATTAAAAATGTTTGGTTTTGCCGGTGGTCGTGAAGATGTTTGGCAGCCAGAAGAAGAGATTTACTGGGGTTCTGAAACAGAATGGCTTGGTAATAAAGAACGTTATGCAGAAGGAGACTTAGAAAGTCCTTTAGGTGCTGCTCATATGGGATTGATTTATGTAAATCCTGAAGGGCACAATGGTAATCCTGATCCTTTAGAATCTGCTCATTTCATCCGTGAGACTTTTGGCCGCATGGCAATGAATGATTATGAGACGGTAGCGTTAATCGCTGGTGGTCATACTTTTGGTAAAACGCATGGTGCTGCAGATCCTGTAGAATATGTAGATGCAGAGCCTGCAGCTGCCGGAATTGCAGAGCAGAGTATGGGATGGAAAAATAGTTTCGGAACTGGTAATGGTGCTGATACTATTACCAGTGGTATTGAAGGAGCATGGACAAACACACCAACTAAATGGAGTCATACTTATTTTGAAAACCTTTTTGGTTTAGACTGGGAATTGACTAAAAGTCCTGCAGGAGCTTTCCAATGGAAGCCAAAAGATAATGCAGGTGCAGGCACAGTGCCTGATGCGCATAGACCAGATGTTAAACATGCACCGTTCATGTTAACAACAGATCTTTCTTTAAAAGTTGATCCTGCTTATGAAAAAATATCAAGACACTTTTTAGAAAATCCTGAAGAGTTTGCAGATGCTTATTCTCGTGCGTGGTTCAAATTAACGCATAGAGATATGGGTCCTATTGAAAGATATTTAGGTCCAGAAGTACCTCAGGAAGAATTAATCTGGCAAGATCCGGTTCCTAAGGTTGATCACGAGTTGATCAATGATGAAGATATTGCTGGTCTAAAAGAAAGCATTTTAGCTTCTGATTTGTCAATTGCTGAATTAGTGTCTACTGCTTGGGCATCTGCTTCTACATTCAGAGGTTCAGATAAACGTGGTGGTGCTAATGGTGCACGTATTACTTTAGAGCCTCAGAGAAACTGGAGGGCTAACAATCCTGATCAATTGAAAAAGGTTATAGATACATTAGGTCGTATTCAAGGTGAATTTAATGGGTCTCAATCTGGTAACAAGAAAGTTTCTATGGCAGACCTTATAGTTTTAGGAGGTTGTGCAGCTGTTGAGAAATCGGCTAAAAATGCTGATTATGATGTAACTGTACCTTTCACACCGGGACGTACAGATGCGAGTGCAGAGCAAACTGATATTGAAGCTTTTGAAGCTCTTGAGCCACATGTTGATGGTTTCCGTAATTTTATCAAAACCAAATATAGAGCTACTGCAGAAGAACTTTTGTTAGATAAAGCTCAATTGTTGACTCTTACAGCTCCTGAAATGACTGTATTAGTAGGAGGGATGAGAGCCATTGGTGCTAATTATGATAATTCTAAGCATGGTATATTTACAGATAGACCAGGAATGCTTACTAATGACTTCTTTGTTAATTTACTCGATTTTGGAACTACCTGGAAGGCTGTTTCTGAAGATGATGAAATATTTGAAGGTAGAAATCGTGCTACAGGCGAAGTAAGATGGACAGGTACTCGTGTAGATTTAATTTTTGGATCTAATACAGAATTGCGTGCACTTGCTGAAGTTTATGCTTGCGATGATGCAAAAGATAGATTCGTAAATGAATTTGTTGCGGTTTGGAATAAAGTTATGAATCTTGATCGTTTTGATTTGAAATAATCAGATCGTTTTTATATAATTTTAAAGGGAGCAATTGCTCCCTTTTTTTATTCAGTATTGTAGCTTCTGGCATACTAAATGGGTTTGATAATAGTTACTTATACTATGGAAAATTTTGTAAAAGACGATTCTATTATTCGTGAAATCTGGGGGAAAAGCGATACCGTTTTACTGATTTTTGCAGGAGCAGCGGCAGAATTTGCCCTGAATAAAGCGGTGGATTGGCTCTACTTTACAGGAAAGTTGCCTGCCGATCCGTTAGGGCGTTTATTCTCCACAGTAGGTTATGCCAGAAAAATAATTTTTGCAGATAAAGCAACTGCATTGAAGAGTATCGATTCTATTTACCACATACATAAGGCAGTTGAAAATTCTCGTGAAAGTACAATACCCGACTGGGCGTATCGCGACGTGCTTTTTATGCTTATTTATTATTCCATTGCTTCTTTTGAAGTGCTGGAAAGAAAATTAACTTCGGAAGAAAAAGAAGAGGTTTACAACGTCTTTTTTAGAGTAGGTGAGCGGATGCAATTAAAAGATCTCGCATCTGATTATAACACCTGGCTTTTGCAAAGAGCCGAGCATTTGCAGAATGATCTTATAAAAAGTCATTACACCAAAGACCTTTTTAAACAATACAAAAAGCATCTAGGAAGCTTAAGATATTTTGTATTAATTGAGGGACAAAAATTGATCATACCTGAAAAAGTGAGATTATTATTGGAATTCAAAAAAACATCAATGCTCAGATTCCTATTACCGTTTTATAAATTAAGTCGGTTCCTACATCTTGATAATTCAATCAAAAAAGTATTGTTACCGAAGGAATACGAAACAGAAATCAATGAAATAAACGTGGTGGCTTGAAAGGATTAAAGAAAAAAATGCGCTCCATTATGAAACGCATTTTTAATATTTGATCTAATATCTTAAATCTATTTTCTATATTATCGTACTCTGTCCCATATGAATATTTTTAAAATTCACATTTGTATCTTCAGGATGCGTGATATAATCTGCTATAAAATCACCAACTTTTGAAGTAGGAAATGCTTTTTCCGGATTGATATCTTTTGTTGTAATTCCTAGCTCAAGAGATTTTTCAACTGCTTTTTCCACAATATCAGCTTCTTCATTTAAATTTAAATGTCTTAACAGCATGGCTGCAGAAAGAATTGAAGCTAAAGGATTTGCAATATCTTTTCCTGCTCCTTGAGGAAACGAACCATGAATTGGTTCAAACAAGGCGTTTTCTAAGCCCACAGAAGCCGAAGCTAATAATCCTATAGATCCGCCAATTACACTAGCTTCGTCGCTGATAATGTCTCCAAATAAGTTTTCAGTTAAAATTACATCAAACTGTCTTGGGTTTAGGATCATTTGCATTGCTGCGTTATCTACAAATAGAAAATCTAATTCTACATCAGCGTATTCTTTGCTGATTTCAGTAACTGTTTTACGCCATAAACGCGAAGTTTCAAGAACATTCGCCTTATCTACCAGCGTTAATTTTTTTCTTCTGTTTTGAGCTTCTTTAAAAGCAAGATGTGCGATGCGTGAAATTTCAGTAACAGAATAGGTACAACCATCACTAGCGACTTGTCCATCATCGCTTAAATGCTTTTCGCCAAAATAAATACCACCTGTCAATTCGCGATAAATAGAAATATCAGTACCTGAAATTATTTCTCTTTTAAGCGGTGAGTTATCGATCAGTCGCTCGTATACTTTTACCGGTCTAATATTACAAAATAAACCAAGTGATTTACGTAAACGTAACAAACCTTGTTCGGGACGCACTTTTGCCGAAGGATCATTGTCATATTTAGGATGGCCAATTGCACCAAATAAGATGGCGTCGCTAGCCTCACAAATATCTATAGTTTCTTCTGGCAAAGGGTTGCCGGTCTCATCAATTGCCACGGCTCCTACAAGAGCTTTGGTATAAATGAAAGTATGATTATATATGTCGGCGATTGCATCTAATGCTTTTTTTGCCTGTGCAGTAACCTCAGGACCAATGCCATCACCAGAAAGAAGTGCAATATTATATTTCATGATATATTTAAAAAAACAGATTAGGGAACCATAAGTAAGGTTCCCTAAAGTTATAAAATTAAATGTAAAGATATTTTATTTATACGGACTGTAATTGCTCAAAAGCCTCTATTTTTTCTTTTTTACTGATGAGAAAATCAATATCATCGTAGCCGTTAATCATGCAAACCTTTTTATAAGGATCAATATCAAAAGGCATAACACCTGCAGGTGAATGTAAATTCTGATTTTCTAGATCAATTGTTACTTCTGTCTTTGGATCTTCCTTAATAGCAGCTAGTAATTTAGATAAATAGTCAGGTGTAACCTGAATAGGTAAAATGCCATTATTTAGGGCATTTCCCCGGAAAATATCGGCAAAAAAGCTACTTATTACAACTTTGAATCCGTAGCCTCCTAAAGCCCATGCTGCATGTTCACGACTTGAACCACAGCCAAAATTATCACCGGCTACGAGAATAGATCCTGAAAAAGTATCATCGTTTAAAACGAAGTCTTTATTTTCTGATCCATCTTTATTATATCTCCAGTCTCTAAATACATTATCGCCAAAACCTTTTTTGTCGGTTGCTTTTAAGAAGCGGGCAGGAATGATCTGGTCTGTATCTATGTTCTCAATTGGTAATGGAACTGCTGTGTCTGTAAGTTTTATAAATTTTTCCATTAGTTGAGACTTTTAGTAATATCTATAATTTTACCTTCTACAGCTGTCGCTGCAGCCATTAAAGGGCTTGCGAGAATTGTTCTCGCTCCCTGACCCTGACGACCTTCAAAATTTCGGTTTGAAGTAGAAACGCAGTATTCACCTGAAGGTATTTTGTCATCATTCATCGCTAAACAAGCAGAACAACCAGGTTGGCGTAAAGCAAAACCAGCTTCGGTAAAGATTTTATCTAATCCTTCTTCAACAAGTTGTTTTGCAACCTGTCTTGAACCAGGAACTAACCAGGCATTTACATTAGGCGCTTTTTGCTTTCCTTTTACATAGTCTGCCGCAATTCTAAAATCTTCAATTCTTGAATTTGTGCAACTTCCTATAAATACATAATTAATAGGTTTATTTATTAACGACTCTCCTTTATGCAATCCCATATATTCCAGGGATTTCTCGAGGTTGACATCATTTCTGTCTGGTATTCTGCCTGTCACCTTAATTCCCATTCCCGGGTTTGTACCATAAGTAACCATAGGTGCGATATCTGCCGCGTCAAATGAATATTCCTGATCAAAAACCGCGTCAGCATCTGTAGGGAGCGTCTTCCAATACTCAAGTTTTCTTTCCCATTCTCCACCTTCAGGGGCAAATTTGCGACCTTTTACATATTCAAAAGTGGTCTCATCAGGAGCGATCATTCCACCACGGGCGCCCATTTCAATACTCATGTTACAAACTGTCATACGACCTTCCATAGACATCTCTTCAAAAACGTTTCCTGCATATTCGCAGAAATATCCTGTTCCTGAATTTGTCCCGATTTGAGAGATGATATAAAGAATAACATCTTTTGGCAGAACTCCGTTTTTAAGTTTTCCGTTTACGTTTACACGTAATTTTTTTGGCTTGGTAAGTAAAAGACACTGACTAGCAAAAACCTGCGCTACCTGACTTGTACCAATACCAAAAGCAATTGTGCCAAAGGCACCATGAGTAGAAGTGTGGCTATCACCGCAAACCATGGTCATACCAGGTTGTGTTACGCCTAACTCAGGAGCCATGACATGAACGATACCATTATATTCATGACCAAGTGCGTAAAGTGTTATACCATGTTTCTCACAGTTTTCTGAAAGCTTTTGCAGTTGATTTCGCGAAAGCGTATCTCTTATAGGTAAATGTTGATCTACAGTAGGTGTATTGTGATCTGCTGTGGCAAGTATTTGATCTGGGCGGGCTACGGGAATGCCTCGCTCTTCCAGTTCTGCAAATGCCTGCGGACTTGTCACCTCGTGTATTAAATGTTTGTCTATGTAAAGTACTTGTGGGCCGTTTGTAACCGTGTCTACCACGTGAGCGTCCCAGACTTTATCAAAAAGTGTTTTTCCTGCCATTTTTTATTGTCGCTGAGTTCAAAAAAACAAACTGATTTTTGAGCTTTTTAATGCGTTTTTTATATGTTTTTAGCCGATTTTCATCTGCTTTAAGCTAATTTTTATGCTATTGCTGCTGTTTGAATATTTGTAACACGCATGATTTCGTGAATATCTTCATCAAGAATCTCTTTTTTGCGGTCTGCAAAGTTCAGAAATTCTTCATAAACTACATCAAGTTGTTTCTTAGTAAGTTCATAACCTACCTTTTTAGACCGGTAGGCAAGGGCAGCGCGACCACTGCGCGCAGTAAGTACAATTGCACTTTCTGTAACACCTACTTCTTCAGGATCCATAATTTCATAAGTATCCCTGTTTTTAATCATACCATCCTGGTGAATACCAGAACTGTGTGCAAATGCGTTAGAACCTACAATTGCTTTATTGGGTTGAACCGGCATTCCCATTTTTTCACTCACCATGCGACTTGTGTCATAAAGCAATCTTGAATTTATACTTGTGTCAAGATTAAGATAAGGATGCTGTCTTAAGATCATTACAACCTCTTCAAGCGAAGTATTTCCTGCGCGCTCACCAATACCATTTATTGTACATTCTATTTGTCTTGCACCGTTCATTACACCGGCAATTGAGTTGGCAGTTGCCAATCCCAGATCGTTATGACAGTGGCAAGAAAGAATTGCTTTTTCAATACCTTTTACATTCTCTTTAAGGTATTTTATTTTTGCACCATATTCTTCCGGAAGGCAATAACCAGTTGTGTCTGGTATATTTAAAACCGTGGCACCGGCCTTTATTGCGGCTTCACAAACTCTGGCGAGATATTCATTTTCGGTACGGCCGGCATCTTCAGCATAAAATTCTACATCTTCTACAAATGTTTTCGCGTAAGCTACAGCATCAATCGCCCGTTGAATAATAGCTTCCCGATTTGATTTAAATTTATGCAGAATATGAGAATCACTTGTGCCAATTCCCGTATGTATACGAGGTCTTTTTGCATATTTAAGTGCTTCTGCTGCGACTTCAATATCTTTTTTTACTGCACGGGTAAGACCGCAAACGGTTGCATTTTTAACCAGTTTTGCAATTGCTTCAACAGATTTAAAATCTCCTGGACTAGAAACCGGAAATCCTGCTTCAATAACATCAACGCCCAGAAGATCCAGACGTTCTGCTATAACTAATTTCTGTTTAGTATCTAACTTACATCCGGGAACCTGCTCTCCATCACGTAAGGTTGTGTCAAAGATCTGGACTTTATTATCATTCATAACTGTTTTTTTCTCAATTTAAGTGTGAATATATATATTGGTAGTACATTTGATATAAGCTTACAAAAAAAGGCTACGACGTTTAAGCTATTTTTTTGATTTTTATATAATTGATATTCAATAAATTATGCGTAAAATCATTACAACAGCAAATGATACAAAAGATCCTCTCTTTATTTTAATCAAGTCGCTTTCAAAATCTGAAAAACGACAGTTTAAGTTATATGTAGGGAGGCTTGAAGGCAATGCAGAATCAAAATATCTGCAGTTGTTTAATTTGCTCGATAAGATGAACCATTATTATGAAAGCGAAATCTTAAAAAAAGGAATTGTAAAAAAACAACAGCTTTCAAATCTTAAAGCACATCTGTATAAGCAAATTCTTATAAGTCTCAGATTAAGCCCTGCACACCAGAATATACGTGTGCAAATAAGGGAACAACTAGATTTTGCAACCGTTTTATACGCAAAAGGTCTCTACCAGCAGAGCTTAAAATTACTCGATAAAGCTAAGCAAATGGCCATTGAGAATGAAGAGAAAAATGTGGCTTATGAAATTGTAGAACTTGAGAAAGTAATAGAATCTCAATATATCACGCGCAGTATGAGTACGCGTGCAGATGAGCTTTCTCATCAGGCAGAATTGTTGAGTCAGCAAAATATGATGACGAGTAAACTTTCTAATCTCTCGCTTCAGCTTTATGGTATTATGCTTAAGATGGGCTATGTGCGCAGTGATGATGAAAAACAGGAAATTACCGCCTATTTTCATCAAAATTTACCCAATTATGACCTAAATACTCTAGGTTTTCGCGAGAAACTCTGGCTTTATAAAGCCTATTTATGGTACAGTTTTTTAATACAGGATTTTATTTCGTGCTTTAAATATGCAACCCGTTATGTAGAGTTGTTTGATGAAAGTCCTAAAATGATAGAACGCAATCCTGTGTTTTATTTAAAAGGGAATCATTATCTGCTCGAGTCTTTATTTTATCTAAAACATCATACAAAGTTTAAGGAAGTCTTAGAGCACTTACTGGAAAAGCTGACAGAT
>JBALXG010000091.1:0-7286 GCA_036961055.1 Leeuwenhoekiella sp.
GTCTGACACTGCACCCCAGCCACGCTTACATGTTGAGAGTGATTAAAATAAGCAAAATCAGGAAGATTATGAATACGCAGCCACTCTACAGCCTGAGTCTCCCCAGTATAAGATTGTGTTGAAGCATCCCACCCTACAGCTTTATATAGCTTCTGAATTTCTTTATCATAAAATTCTTTTGAGTATTCATCTGTCACTGAAGTAAATTTTGAAGAAGCATCTGCAACTTCAGAAATACTTTTATGACAATTCATACAAACATTTAATGAAGGTATACCAGAAGTCTTACTTGTACGCGCAGAAGAATGACAATATTTACATTCAATCTGATTATCTCCGGCATGTATTTTATGAGAATAATGTATAGGCTGTATTGGCTGATAGCCTTGATCTACTCCTATCTGCATCATCCAGCCATAAGCGAAATACGCCCCTCCAAGAAGAAGAAAAATAACCGAAACAAGCACAAGAAATTGATTCTCTGCAAACGCCCTCCAAATAGGCTTGCGCTTTTCAGCAACCTCCAGCTCAACACCCTGAGCTTCAGCAAACCTTCTTAAAGTCTTATTTACCAGAAACAAGATTGCCACAAGCATCAACAATATAACAGCAAGAACACCTAGAATTATATTATTTGACATTCCAGAACCACCACCGGTAGATTGACCAGCATTAGCAGCCCCACCTACACCAGCAACAGGCTCAGGTTTAGGAGTATCAGTATACGCCATGATGTTATCAATATCCGCAGTACTCAACTGCGGAAAAGGATTCATGGGAGTCTGATTAAACTCATTAAAAATAGCTAAAGCTTCAGCATCACCGGCAGCAATCATAGCCGCACTGTTGTGTACCCATTTGTAAATCCACTCGCGATCATGTCTCTCAGTCACCCCAAATAACGCAGGGCCCACAGCACGACTATACAACTTATGACAAGCTGCACAATTAGCCTTAAATAAAGCCTCACCTGCGGCAGGATCTGCACCAGCTGTAACTGGTTGATCTGTCGCCTGAGCAGCATCAGCCGCAGCTTCTGCATCGCCCTGAGCGAAAACTAATGTGGAAAAGGATAGCAGAAAAGCTAAACTTATAAAAACAATTCTTGAAGCTGAATTAAGGTTTCTCACCTGTTTCATAGTATGATAGGATTGTCATCTTAGCGCGACACCTTTCTCAGGTTGTTCCTGTGTGTAAAGGCAGGAGGAAGGGTCGACAAATTTGAAGGCAAAAGTAACACTTAGAAGTGGATTTTTGAAGTGTTAGCATTCCGTTAAAACATAATTTATTTTCGTTCTAAATAATAAATTATGCTAGTTTAAAGTTAATACTACTACTTTTGACACAAAGAAAAACAACTATGAAACTTAACTTCCATAAAATCATTATTCTGGGTTCATTTTTAGGACTGGGTTGCCTTGGAGCATCGGCGCAAACCGCAACCGTGAGCATTATTCAGGACAAAAGAATTCCTGAACTTTTAGCCCTTAAATCACAAATGACTAAAGACAATGAGCTTAAAGACAGGTATAAAATACAGCTTTATTATGGCGAAATGGCTCAGGCAAACGCGATTTACAACAAGTATCTTACTCGTGTTGGAGAGTGGCCTGCATCTATAGAATATGAGACTCCTAACTATAAAGTATGGGTTGGAAATTTTAGCGACAGACTACAAGCAGACCGAGCTCTATTAGCTGTTCAAAAAACATTTCCTAATGCCTTTGTACTAAAACCGGAAAGGTAAAATCTAATAAATACCAAAAGAAAAAAACCCTCAGAAAATAAATTCTGAGGGTTTTTTTTATAATTAATGCTTAACTCTATTTCAACTTTTTCTTAACTGCAACTTCCTGATATGCTTCAAGGATATCTCCTTCTTTAATATCATTGTAGTTTTTAACTTGCGTACCGCAGTCATAACCTTTACTCACCTCTTTAACATCATCTTTAAAGCGTTTTAAAGAAGCTAACTCTCCAGTATAGATTACTACTCCATCACGTATCAACCTGATACCTGAATTCCTGTATATCTTACCAGATATCACCATACAACCGGCAATAGTTCCTATTTTAGATATTTTAAAGGTTTCACGTATTTCTGCAGTACCCGTAATCTCTTCTTTCATTACAGGAGAAAGCATTCCCTCCATTGCATCTTTAAGATCATTTATAGCATCATATATAATAGAATATGTACGGATATCAATTTCTTCCTTATCTGCTACGATTCTAGCATTCCCAGCAGGTCTTACATTAAATCCTATTATTATAGCATCTGATGCTGAAGCCAGAAGCACATCACTTTCTGTAATCGCACCTACACCCTTATGCAAGATATTTACGGCAATCTCTTCTGTAGATAGTTTCTGGAAGCTATCTGTTAAAGCTTCTACTGATCCATCAACATCACCTTTAAGAATAATGTTTAGTTCTTTAAACTCTCCAAGAGCGATACGACGTCCAATCTCATCAAGAGTAATGTGTCGTTGCGTTCTAACAGATTGTTCACGCTGAAGTTGAGTTCGCTTTGAAGCAATATCTTTTGCCTCACGCTCATCATCCATCACATGAAATTTATCACCTGCCTGTGGTGCGCCGTCAAGACCTAATATAGACACAGGAGCCGAAGGCCCTGCTTCTTTAACCTCTTTGCCTCTCTCATCCTGCATAGCCTTAACTTTACCGCTATGAGTTCCTGCAAGAACATAATCACCAACCCGCAATGTACCACCTTCAACAAGAATTGTAGACACATACCCTCGACCCTTATCTAAGAAAGCTTCAACAACAGTACCGTTTGCATTTTTATTAGGATTAGCTTTCAGCTCTAATAATTCAGCTTCAAGCAATATCTTTTCAAGCAATTCTTTTACTCCTAAACCAGTTTTAGCAGAAATATCATGAGATTGTATTTTACCACCCCAATCTTCTACTAATAAATTCATTTGAGCTAATTGCTCCTTAATTTTTTCAGGATTTGAATCTGGCTTATCTATTTTGTTTATAGCAAATATAATAGGAACACCAGCTGCCTGAGCATGTGCTATTGCCTCTTTTGTTTGTGGCATCACATCATCATCTGCTGCTACTACAATAATAGCAATATCTGTAACCTGAGCCCCACGTGCACGCATAGCGGTAAACGCTTCGTGACCAGGAGTATCTAAAAATGATATTTTTTGACCGCCATCAAGAGTCACACCGTAAGCTCCTATATGCTGTGTAATTCCACCACTCTCACCCGCAATTACATTTTCTTTACGTATATAATCAAGTAACGAAGTTTTACCATGATCTACATGTCCCATTACAGTAACAATAGGAGCACGCTCTTGTAAATCTTCTGGCCTGTCTGCAGTAACCATTACAGCTTCTTCCAGATCTGCAGTTACAAAATCAACCTCATACCCAAATTCATCTGCAACTATTGATAGCGTTTCTGCATCAAGCCTCTGGTTCATTGTAACCATCATCCCAAGAGACATACACGCAGATATAATCTTAGTAACCGGTACGTCCATCATGGTAGCAACTTCACTTGCTGTAACAAATTCTGTTACTTTAAGTACTTTGCTTTCTGCTTCTTGCTGTGCCTGATCATCTTCAGTTTTTTGACGATGTTGATCTCTTTTATCCCTACGATATTTAGCACCTTTACCTTTACTGGATTTCCCTTGAAGTTTCTCAAGAGTTTCCCGTATTTGTTTTTGTACGTCTTCTTCGCTAGGCTCTTCTTTTGTTACAGGGCCTCTTCTTCTATTTGCTCCTCCAGGCGCATTAGGCCCTCTGGCTCCAGCACCGTTTCCGGCAGTAGACTTTCTTGGCCCTCCAGGAGTTGCAGGTCCCTTACTTATACGTCTTCTTCTGCGCTTTTTATCATCATTTGCTGATGAGGCTGGCGTAGCTTTTTTCTTTTTCTCAGGTTTTTTAAATTGAGAAAGATCTATTTTTTGTCCTGTAAAATTAGGACCGTTTAATTTTTTATAATCTGTCTTTAAAACGTCATCACCTAATTTAGGCTCCTCCTTCTTAGGCTCGTCCTTTTTAGGCACTTCTTTTTTAGGTCCCTGAGCCGCTACTTTTGCCGCTTGAACCTCTGGTTTCTTCACCACCTCTTTCTCCTTTTCCACTTTAGCGACAGGCGCTTCAACTTCAGGTTTTGCAGCTTCAACTTTCTCAGTTTTTACTACTTCTTCTTTTTTAACCTTTTCAACAGTTTCATCTACCTTTGCTTCCGTCTTAACAGGTTCTACCTTAACAGACTCTTCAACTTCTTTCTTAGCCTCAACAGGTTCAGCCGGTTTTTCAACTGACTCTTCTTTTTCTTCAACCTTTTTAAAAGAATCCTTTTTCTCAAGATCTATTTTACCAACAGTCTTAGGACCTTCTAAAGTCGCTCTCCCCTTAATAACATTTTCTGGTTCAGCAGCTTTAGGCGTATGCCTGTGACGCTTTTCTTCAAGCTCTTCTTCTCGCGCTACTCGTAGCGCCTCTTTCTCTTTCTGCTTTTCTTCTGCGACTTCCTTAGAAGCTACCCTTTTATTAGCGTCAGTCTGAAATTGATCAGAAAGAACCCCGTAGATTTCGGCAGAGATTTTTGTGGTAGGACGTGCCTCTATATCGTGACCTTTTTCCTTAAGAAAATCGACAGCACGATCTAGCGAAATATTAAGTTCACGTAATACCTTATTTAATCTCATGTTTTTAACTTCTGCCATAAATTCCTCTAATTCTCTGTAAAATTAACCTAAAAAACCTGTACTATCCTAGTATTATTCAAACTCTTCCCTAAGAATGCGCATTACATCCTGCACAGTCTCCTCTTCTAAGTCTGTTCTTCTTACTAGATCATCAACATCCTGCTCAAGAATACTTTTTGCAGTATCAAGACCTATTTTAGCAAATTCTGCTATCACCCAGTCTTCTATTTCATCTGAGAACTCACCTAGCTCTACATCTTCTTCAACACCTTCTCTGAAAACATCAATCTCATAACCGGTAAGCTGACCCGCTAACCTGATGTTATGACCGCCACGACCTATTGCTTTAGAAACCTCTTCAGGTTTAAGCATAACCTCAGCAGTTTTTTTCTCTTCATTCATCTTAATAGAAGTGATTTTTGCAGGGCTCAAAGCACGTGTTATATATAATTGAAGATTACTTGTATAATTAATTACATCAATATTTTCATTTCCTAATTCACGAACTATGCCATGAATACGAGATCCTTTCATTCCTACGCAAGCTCCTACAGGATCTATACGATCGTCATAAGAATCTACCGCCACTTTAGCTTTTTCTCCCGGAATCCTCACTACTTTTTTAACGGTAATTAAACCATCAAAAACCTCAGGGATTTCAGATTCAAATAATTTCTCCAAAAACAAAGGAGAAGTTCTAGACATTATAATAGAAGGCTTGTTTCCTTTAAGCTCAACGCTTTCTATAATACCACGCACATTTTCCCCCTTACGGAAGAAATCTGAAGGAATTTGTTTTTCCTTCGGCATAATTATTTCATTTCCTTCATCATCAAGCAATATAATTGCTCTGTGACGTATGTGATGAACCTCTGCATTGTACAATTCTCCTTCAAGCTCTTTAAATTGCTTGTAGATATTTGTATTATCATGCTCATGTATCTTACTAATAAGATTCTGACGCAAGGCCAAAATAGAACGACGTCCTAAATCAATAAGCTTTACCTCCTGCGAAACATCTTCACCTACTTCAAAATCTGGCTCGATCTTACGCGCTGCTGTTAAACTGATTTCAGAATTTTCATCCTCTACCTCTCCATCTGCCACAACAACACGGTTACGCCAGATTTCTAAATCTCCTTTGTCTGGGTTGATAATGATATCAAAATTATCATCACTACCAAAACGTTTTTTAAGGGTGCTCCTAAATACTTCTTCAAGTATCGCCATAAGCGTTACCCTATCGATGAGTTTATCATCTTTAAACTCAGAAAATGACTCGATTAACGCAATATTCTCCATATCGATACGTACTTAAAATTTTATCTTAACTTTTGCTTCAACGATATCCTCATACTTCAATATCGCCTCTTTTATTATAGTTACCTTTCCTTTACCCACGGGCTTATCCTCACGTGTTTTCCAGGAAAGTTTAATTACATCTTCGCTTGCTTCTTCTAAAAAACCTTCAACTTTAGAACCGTCTGCGAGTTTTACCTCAAGATCGCGGCCTACGTTTTTATTGTATTGCCTTTTATTAATTAAAGGCTCTGTAGCGCCAGCAGACATTACTTCTAGTGAGAAGTCAATCTCCTCGCGATCAAGATTGTGTTCTACCTTGCGACTTACAGCCATACAGTCTTGAACAGTAACACCCTGATCACCATCTATTACGATGATGATTGCATTGTTTTCTTTAACTGTAAGGTCTATCAAAAACAAGGATTCATTTTCTGCCAATGCCTCTTCTAATAAGACTTCTACTTTTTCCCTAAACATTTTTCCTATAAAAAGAGGGGACTAAATGTGTCCCCTCAATTAATTTTTCTGATTTCAACGCTGCAAATATAACAATTATTATCAAGATATAAAATAGAATGGGACACCTAATAATATTGTATATTTAGATAACAGCCTCAAAGTTAATCATAACCTTTTAATTCAGTCAATTATGATTCGAAAATTACTCGTTCCTACAGATTTTTCTCCTCAAGCCCTAAACGCCCTTAAAGCAGCGGCTCAACTTGCCAAACGCTACGATGCAGATATTTATTTGTTACACCTGCTTGAACTACCTGAAGTTTTAATTGACGGCCCTTCAACCCAACGAAAAAGCGCCTTACCAGAAGAACTTTTTTACATGAAACTCGCCCATAAAAAATTTCAGGATATGCTTAACTTACCTTTTCTTGAAGGAATAAATGTACATGAAACTGCCGAATTTGACGGAGCTTTTGAGGGTATAATGACTTATGTAAAAAAATATGAAATTGATGCTATTATAATGGGGTCGCATGGCACAAGCGGCATCGAAGAATTATTTATAGGTTCTAATACCGAAAAAGTAGTACGACACTCAGAAATTCCAGTTTTTGTTATTAAAAATGAAATGGGAGATTTTCACATCAAAAATTTTGTTTTTGCAACAGATTTTCAAAGTGATAATATAGACGCATTAAATCAGGCGATTAAATTTACCAAAGCTGAAGAGGCGCAACTTCATATACTTTATGTAAATACTCCAAATCGCTTTAAAACCACAGCAGAAATTACCGATTTATATGCCGATTTTATGGTCAATAT
>JBALXG010000091.1:7296-8437 GCA_036961055.1 Leeuwenhoekiella sp.
GCCGATAATGAACACATTATGACCATTTATAATGACAACAGCGTTGAACGTGGTATCCTTAATTTTGCCGCATCCATTGAAGCAGATCTCATAGGAATAGGCACTCATGGCAGAAAAGGACTTTCTCACTTTTTAAATGGATCGCTTAGTGAAGATCTGGTTAATCACGCCCACAGACCTGTAGTTACATTTAAAATATGATGTCAATTTTAGATATTGTAATGAGATGGAAAAATCAAGAGCGGGTTTTAAAATTTCATGTCAGCATGTGATTAATACAATTCAATCCCGAGAACAAGTTGTTTTAAATCTAAGCACTGAAGTCATTCTACTCAAAAAAACTTTCTAAAAACAGTCTAAATAAAAAATTCCCAACCTCAAAAAGATTAGGAATTGAGATTTATCTTGGGCTACTCTTGCTCACATCTACAAAACATATGAGTAAGGATCTTCGCTTACTCAGCCTTATTCAATAAAAATCCCGAACCATTTTCATGATTCGGGATTTAATTTTGGTTGGCCTACTAGGGCTCGAACCTAGACTCTTCTGGACCAAAACCAGACGTGTTGCCAGTTACACCATAGGCCATCACCTTGTGATAAATCACAAACACATTCTCAGAAGCTGCGAATGCGGGTGCAAATTTAATACAATCTTTGATCTGAGCAAACTTTTAATGCAAAAAATAAAACCAATCTAAAATAAGTACTATTCTTTAGCGTTTCCCAAAAAAACAAACCGTTTAAGGTATTAATTCTTAAATTCGCCTTTGATAATTTTGGCCTTATGACAGACTTCAACTTCTCGAAGTACAGTAAAATATTTGGGTGGCTTGCATTTGCAGTAGCTCTTACGACCTTTTCTCTTACCGTAGAACCTACAGCGAGCTTCTGGGATGCAGGTGAATATATTTCAACTTCATCAAAACTTGAGATAGGTCACCCGCCAGGGGCACCATTTTATCAAATGCTGGGAGCCTTTTTCTCAATTTTTGCACCAGATAGCACTCATGTAGCGTTGGCTGTAAATTTAATGTCGTGTTTTGCTTCAGCATTTGCAGTAATGTTTATGTTCTGGTCAATTTCATTATTACTTAAAAATCCTCCCATTAGAGACCATTTACCTTTTTCAGGTTCAAAA
>JBALXG010000092.1:0-8369 GCA_036961055.1 Leeuwenhoekiella sp.
AGTAACTGATTTCAAAGCCGTTTCCGGAAAAGGCGTGATGGGAATAATAGACGGAAAAAAAGTCGCTTTAGGAAATCATAAAATGATGACCGAAGCAAATGCTGAAATTCCTGAAGAATTACAAAAAGCGGTCGCAGAAGCACAAAAATCGGGTAAAACCGTGCCAATTTTGGCAGTAGAAAATAAAGCCGTGGGTTATGTTGTGATAGGCGACAAGATCAAAGAAAGCAGTAAGAAAGCGCTTCATGCTTTAAAAGAAAAAGGTATTGCGGTTATTATGCTTACTGGTGATAATAACGACACTGCAAAAGCTGTAGCTGACGAGCTGGAGTTAGCCGATTATAAAGCTGAAATGCTTCCGCAGGACAAACTTGCAGAAGTTGAGCGCCTGCAAAATGAAGGTAAAAAAGTAGCAATGGCGGGCGATGGTATTAATGACGCACCTGCTTTGGCAAAAAGTGATGTTGGGATTGCAATGGGAACCGGTACAGATGTAGCGATAGAAAGTGCGACCATTACACTTGTAGAAGGAGATTTGCACGGCATTGTAAAAGCAAGGAATCTAAGTGATAAAGTGATGAAAAATATCAAACAGAATCTATTTTTTGCTTTGATCTATAATTCCGTTGGGATTCCTATTGCGGCAGGCGTTCTATATCCTGTTTTTGGAATTTTGCTTTCGCCCATGATAGCAGCGGTTGCTATGAGCTTTAGTTCGGTTTCTGTGATAGCAAACGCGCTAAGATTGCGAACAGCAAATTTGAAATAAATCAGTTTAAACAACTAACCATAAATATTCAACTTATGAAACTTGGCAATTACTCAAAATTTATATTGATGCTCACCGCATCTTTTATCGCGATGTACATCACCATGTATTTGAATACCTATAAAATTGATCATGTATATTTTAGCCTTACTCGTTTTTACATGACTTGTTTAGGCATTGCTGCAATGGCGGTTATCATGTTGTTGTTTATGTTGAAAATGTATAAAAACAAGAAAAAGAATATTGGTATTTTAGCCGGTAGCGTTATTCTTTTTATAAGTGCCTTGACATTAGTGCGCGCTCAGGAACCCATAGGCGATGTATTGTATATGAAAGCTATGATTCCGCATCATTCAATTGCAATTATGACTAGTAAAAGGGCCAATCTTAAAGACCCTGAAGTCAAAAAACTAGCTCAGGAAATTATTGATGCACAGGTGCGGGAAATAGCAGAGATGAAACAAATGATTGCCAGATTAGAAAACACCAAAGATTAATAAAATATCTAATGAATAAAAACACGATTTACATAGTTCTGGCCTTAGTTATTGGTCTTATTGGTGGTTATTTTCTTTTCAGCGGTTCAGATTCCGCTCAAGGCGAAAACATAGAACGTCACGATCACACTGAAGAAGCCACTGCCCAAATGTGGACGTGCTCTATGCATCCTCAGATCATGCTTCCCGAACCAGGCGATTGCCCAATTTGTGGTATGGAACTTATTCCTGCCGGATCTACCGCAGACGGTTTAGCTCTAAACCAATTTAAGATGTCAAAGAATGCTTTGGCCCTTGCCAATATTGAGACTACAGTTGTGGGCAATGGTGGGAGTAATAACAGTATGACACTTTCCGGCAAAATTCAGCAGAACGAAGAAGAAAATTCTGTGCAGTCCAGCTATTTCGCCGGAAGGATAGAAAATCTCAATGTAAATTTTACAGGTGAAGAAGTACGACAAGGGCAAAGACTGGCAACTATCTATTCGCCACAATTGGTCGCGGCGCAACAGGAATTAATAACCACGGCTTCATTAAAAGAATCGCAACCCGAACTATACAAAGCCGTGCGCAACAAGTTAAAACTCTGGAAGCTTTCTGAAAATCAGATAAATCAGATCGAAAACTCGGGAAAAGTGACCGAAAACTTCCCGATTTATGCAACTGTTTCAGGAACAGTTTCAGAGAAGTTGGTGAATGAAGGCGATTATGTAAAGCAAGGAGAACCACTTTTTAGAATAGCCAATTTAAATACGGTCTGGGCGGTTTTTGATGCTTATGAAAATCAGCTTTCCCAGTTAAAAAACGGCCAGGAGATAAAAATATCGGCAAATGCATATCCGGGAAAAACTTTTGATGCTAAAGTCTCATTTATAGATCCGTCGCTTAATACCGGCAAACGAACTGTACAAGTGAGAGCTGAATTGAACAATAATGAAAGCAATCTGAAACCTGGCATGTTCGTGCAAGGAAAGATAAGTAGAGTTGCTACGGCAGAAGAAACGATTACCGTTCCCGCCAGTGCTGTCATGTGGACAGGAAAAAGGTCATTGGTTTATATAAAAACTGATGATACTGAACCGGTTTTTGAAATGCGCGAAGTACAACTAGGAAATACATCAGGTGATAATTATACTATTTTAAGTGGTTTAAGTAGCGGTGATGAGATTGTCACAAATGGAACTTTTACAGTTGATGCAGCAGCACAATTGCAGGGCAAAAAGTCTATGATGAACGCGGGAGAAGAGGCTATGCCCGGGATGAAAATGAATTTACCGGCAGACTTTCAGCAGAAATTAGGCGGTGCACTTGATTCTTATTTACAACTTAAGGATGCTTTAGTTGCTTCAAAAGCTGAACTCGCTTCCGCGAAAGCGAAAACATTGCAAAATTCATTAGAAGAAATCGAAACTGCTTCGGCATCAAAAATGCTACAGGCACATATTAAAGCGAGTAAAAATGCCCTTGCTGTAATAGATTCAAGTACTGATCTTAAAATTCAACGAGATAATTTTTATAAACTCTCTGAAAATATGATCGCCCTTGCCGAAAATTTAACGACATATAAAGACACTTTATTTGTGCAGAAATGCCCCATGGCAAATAATAGTGAAGGAGCTAGTTGGTTAAGCAAAGAGCGAGATGTGCGCAATCCTTATTTTGGAGAAGCTATGTTGACATGCGGAAGTGTGATACAAACTTTGACTTCGAAGTAATTAATATATAGAGAAAATCTACTCAATTATCGCGATTTCTTATAGTAATAAATAATTTTAAATCAATAGTAGGAATAATCTTCATTTCCTATAAATTCTCTTAAAGTAGCTGTTAATTATATTCTAAAATAGAAAATTCCATTCAGGGTGAAGGTTTTATAGGGTAATTTAATGCTCAAGCAATAAAAATCCTAATTATAACTTTAACTAATAGTCCGTATGGAAGATTTTGACAATAACAAAAAAACTGCTTCAGAGAGAATGAGCGAAGACGAGGAGCGTCTTCTTGATGAGCTGGGCATTTTTGGTAATTCCAGGCGAAACTTTCTGGGGCAGATGTCGGCAGCGAGTATTAGTCTGGCCGCTATGCCATACTTCACTTCAGATGTTTTTGAAAATGCTCCTAAAGGTATTCCGGATATTGATCCGGAATTTTTACTAAATGCCATAAAAGTAAATCTGCGAGTAAACAACGCTACAAAACCTCTTACAATAGATTCCAGAATGTCGCTTCTTGACGCTTTACGCGAAAGACTTGAACTTACAGGTACTAAAAAAGGCTGTGATCACGGGCAGTGTGGTGCGTGTACTGTTATTATTGATGGAAAGCGAAAACTATCCTGTCTCACTCTAGCAGCGACTTGCAAAGACAAAGAAATCAAAACTGTAGAAGGTCTTGCAGAAGGCAACAAATTGCATCCTATGCAAGAGGCTTTCTTAAAACACGATGGTTTTCAATGTGGATACTGTACTCCCGGTCAAATTTGCTCTGCGGTAGCTTTACTCGATGAAGCTGAACGAGGTGAAGTAAGTTACGTTACAGAAGATGTTCGTGATACCAAAGAAAATCTTAAACTTTCTGAAGAAGAAATAAGGGAGCGCATGTCTGGAAATATTTGCAGATGCGGAGCTTATAATAATATAGTTCAGGCGGTACGCCAGGTAAATTCCGGAAGTGATGAGTCTCCTAAATGGACTTTTGCAACTGAAGATGAACTGGAAAGAAGCAGGCCATCTAAACCTTGAAAATTTCAAAGAACTGAAATTTCGCAGAAAATCAAAAAACAGCCAGAATAGATTAAAAATCGATCTAAAAGCGGCAAAAAACTAACTTCATGAGACCATTTAAATATACAAACGCTGCAAGTGAGACCGAAGCACTCAAGTCTTACAGCGGCACTCCCAATACAAAATATTTGGGCGGCGGTACAAATCTCATCGACTTGATGAAAGAAGATGTAGAACGACCAGATGCTTTAGTTTACGTGGCAGATCTGCCCAATAATAAAATAGAACCCACAGCTTCCGGCGGACTTTCACTTGGTGCTGCCGTAAGCAATACAGATACAGCAAATCACTCTACAGTACGAAAGAATTATCCGTTACTATCTATGGCGATGCTTTCTGCTGCGACAGAGCAGATAAGAAACATGGCCACAAACGGCGGTAACTTATTGCAGCGCACGCGCTGCTCATATTTTTACGATACAGCGATGCCCTGTAACAAGCGGGATCCCGGCTCAGGTTGTGGCGCTTTAAAAGGAGTGAACAGATTACATGCTATTTTTGGGTGGAGTGAAAGCTGCGTAGCTACACATCCTTCAGATATGTGTGTGGCACTAACCGCGCTTGAAGCTACAGTCAATGTTCAAAAACCTGACGGTTCCAGTCGGAAAATCCCATTTGTAGATTTTCATCGTTTACCAGGAGATCACCCAGAAAAAGACACAAATCTGGAACCCGGCGAACTGATTACTTCTATTGACTTACCAGAACCTTATTTTTCAGATAAGTATTACTATTTAAAGATCAGAGAACGATCAAGCTATGCTTTTGCTATAGTTTCAGTCGCTGCCGGATTGCAGGTAGAAGGAGATATTATTTCGCGTGCAGCGCTTGCAATGGGCCGCGTGGCACATAAACCGTGGAAGTTGGCCAATGTAGAAAAATTCCTTCAGGGAAAACCCGCTACGACAGAAACCTTTGAACAGGCCGCAGAATTAGCATTTGAAGATGCAAAACCACTTGATCAGAATGAGTATAAGATTCCGCTGGGTAAACGCGCAATTGTAAGAGCATTGGAACAGGCAAACGCCAGAGCATAGCCCTCAGAGAGGGTTTTTTATACCCCGAAGTTGAACTAGAAAGCAAATATTTTACCTTTTAATGTCTTGTGGGCTTGCATAGAGGAATTTACTAAAAAAATAATAATCATGAATACAAATAATACAGGAATTGGCGAAGCCATAAATAGGGTAGACGGCCGATTGAAGGTTACCGGAATGGCAAAATATTGCACCGAGTTCCATGTTGATAATATGGTCTATGCTCAGGGTTTGAGCAGCACAATTTCTTCAGGCCGAATTACAGGAGTAGATACTAGCGAAGCTGAAAAACAACCGGGAGTAATAAAAATTATCACCTATCAAAATGCGGATAACTTAAAGACCTTTTCCGAAGAAATGCCAACACCGGCTACAGACGGATTATCACCGGTACTACAAACACCTAAAGTTCATTATTTTGGTGAATTCATAGGAGCTGTAGTTGCAGAAACCTTTGAGCAGGCACAGTACGCGGCGAGACTGGTGAAGTTTACGTATGCCGAGGAGAAGCCCAAATCAGTTTTTGATGAGCATGAAAAAGAAGCCTATAAACCGGAAAGTATAAATTCCGGAGCGAAAACTGATACAAGTTGGGGAGATGTTGAGAAAGGTCTAGCAGACTCTGTGGTTACTATAGAAGCAGAATATAATACGCCTATTGAGCATCACCATCCTATGGAGTTGCATGCGATTATAGCTTCTTGGGAAGATGGAAAGGTAACAGCCTATTTATCTACGCAGATGGTAGATAATGCAGTTACCACTATTGCCGAAACTTTCCAGATTCCAAAAGATAATGTTAGAGTAATCAGTCCATACATTGGCGGTGGTTTTGGCTCAAAATTACAAGCTCGAGAGCATGCGACATTGGGAATATTGGCTTCAAAAATGGTAGGGCGCCCTGTTCAACTTACAGTTACCAGACAGGGAATGTTCACCCACGTGGGCTATCGCCAGCATAATAGACAATATATGCGCTTAGGTGCAGATAAGGATGGGAAACTGCTTGCGCTTTCACACCAAACAGTAGCACAAACTTCTACTTATGAAGAGTTTCAGGAACAGTCGGGATCTATTTCTCGAACTTTATATGGACCGCCAAATTCTTTGGTTACTCACAGATTGATGACTCTTAATTTACCATCACCACGATGGATGCGAGCACCTGGAGAAGCTCCGGGAAGTTTTGCTTTAGAATCAGCGATGGATGAGCTAGCCTACGCTTTAAAAATGGATCCGGTAGAATTTCGTATAAAAAATGATACACAAAAAGATCTAAGCACAGACAAACCATATTCTTCCAGACTTTTAGTTGAATGCTTAAAAATAGGAGCAGAGCGGTTTGGCTGGAAAGATAAGTGGAAACAGGAGCCAAGAAGTAACCGGAATGGTAATTGGCTTATAGGTTACGGTATGGCGGCTTCATCCCGTCAATCACCTTATAGCAAAACAAATGCTAAAGTAATACTCGATCGCGATGGTGATATGGTGCATGCAACGGTTGAACTTGATGGTACAGACATAGGTACAGGGAGTTATACGATTATAGCACAAACCGCTGCTGAATATCTTGATATTCCTGTAGAACAAGTAACAGTTAATCTGGGAGATTCTAAATATCCTGTAACACCAGGTTCTGGTGGTTCCTGGGGTGCAGCTTGCTATACCAATGCAACGTATGCAGCTTGTACTGCGGCAAAAGATAAGCTTAGAGAAAATACTTCTTTAGGAGATGATGCTTCTACCGCAGATCTTATGAAAGCAAAAAATGTAACAACTTTTACTGCAGCAGGTGTGGCAGCACCCTCATCAGAGTTTGAGAGTCATTCCGTTTATTCTTTCGGTGCTAATTTTGCCGAGGTTTGGGTTGATGCAGATACGGGGATGGTGCGATTAAAGAAATATATAAATACGGCTTCTGCCGGAAAAATTCTGAATCCGAAAACTGCGTACTCTCAAGTAATTGGTGGGATAACTTGGGGACTGGGAATGGCACTTACTGAACATAGTATTGTAGAACCTAATTATGGCAACTTTATCACCAGATCACTTGCAGATTATCACGTGCCTGTGAATCTGGACCTGGCAGATATTGAAGTAATTTTTATTCCGGAAGAAGACAAAATTGCAAATCCGTTAGGAGTAAAGGGTATTGGCGAACTGGGCATTACCAGTGTAGGTGCAGCGATAGCAAATGCGGTATTTAATGCAACCGGAATACGAGTTAGAGATCTACCCATAACCCCTGAAAAGCTAACGAAATTGAAAGCTCAATCTGCATAAGTATTTTACCGTTGTGTCCCTGTACCGAAAGCTTTCGGGATTATTCAGGATCACATTTCAGAGTTAAGAATTTATAATAGGATGAGATGCTGTTCCGATAGTTATCGGAACGAGTTCAGCATGACTAATTTAAGTTTAATAAAAAAAGAAAATTATGATAACAGAAAGTGTAAAACTAAAGTATAAAATAGGAGGAGATCTAGAAGTAAACCGTTTAGGTTATGGTGGGATGCAATTAACCGGCGAAGGTGTTTTTGGTGATGTTGAAGATCGCGAAAATGCGATCAAAATCCTCCAAAAAGCGGTAGAAAGCGGTGTTAATTTTATTGATACTGCCGATTCTTATGGACCATTTACTAACGAAAAATTGATACAGGATGCTTTATATCCTTATAAGCAGGATCTGGTTATAGCCACTAAAGCGGGACTTGAACGTCCCGGCCCAAACCAGTGGGAACCAAACGGTCACCCTGATCACATTAGAGAACGCATTGACGGAAGTTTAAAGCGTTTAAAAATTGGTCAGATTGATTTATGGCAACTACACCGTATAGATCCTGATGTAGATGTAGAGGAAACATTGCAACCTGTAATCCACGCTGTAGCTGCTGGCAAGATAAAGTACGTAGGTCTGTCTGAAGTGACGGTTGATCAAATCAAGAAAGTTCAGAAAATCCTGCCAATCGTTTCGGTGCAGAATCAATATAACCTTGGTGATCGCCAGTGGGAAGATGTATTAGATTATACAGCGGCTAATGGATTAGCTTTTATTCCATGGTTTCCACTAGCTTCAGGACCGGATAAAATGAAGGAAAAGATCAAATCTATAGCCGAAAATCACGATGCTACTATAGCACAAATTGCTTTGGCGTGGTTGTTAAAACGATCTGATAATATTCTGCTAATTCCGGGAACTAAATCTCTCGATCATTTGGCAAGTAATATAAAAGCTACAGAGATCGAACTAACAGATGAGGAATTTGATACCTTATCTAAGCAG
>JBALXG010000093.1:0-8318 GCA_036961055.1 Leeuwenhoekiella sp.
GTACGTTCAATATTTATATCTTTTGTACCGGGTTCTGGCTCTTTAAACATTTGAGCACCGCCGGCTCCACAGCAGAGGCCTTTGCTCTTACAGCGTTTCATCTCAATAAGCTCAACTTCAAGCTTTCTCAGCAAATCACGTGGCGCTTCATAAACCTTATTTGCGCGTCCCAGATAACAAGGGTCATGAAAAGTTATGCGTTTACCTTTAAACTTACCACCTTCTACCGTGAGTCTTCCTTCATCAATAAGTGCTTTAAGGAATTGGGTATGATGCATTACATCAAACTTACCACCAAGACCCGGATATTCATTTGCAAGCGTATTAAAACAATGTGGACAAGCTGTTACTATTTTTTTAACCTCGTAGCCATTGAGCACTTCAATATTTGTGACTGCCTGCATCTGAAAAAGAAATTCATTGCCTGCGCGTTTTGCGGGATCGCCGGTACAACTTTCTTCAGTACCCAGCACGGCAAAGTCAACATTAGCCCTATTAAGTAATCGCACAAAAGCTTTAGTTATCTTTTTTGCACGATCATCAAAACTACCGGCACAACCCACCCAAAATAAAACTTCGGGTGATTTTCCTTGTGCCATATATTCTGCCATTGTAGGCACTTTAAGTGCTTCTGCCATAGTAATAAGTCAGCGTATTTCTCACCTTCTAATAACCTTAGGAGGCTTGTCTCGATAATTTATTTTATAATTATTTCTTTGGGTCATGTCCCAAAAGAATAATTTACTGTTACTCTTTAAAAACTTCTATAGTCACATCTTTTTCAACAAGATCTGTAAATTTCCCTTTGTAACGTGTCGCCCGTACCAAGTGATTATCTATCCAGTGATAATTACCACCACGGGGTTTACCCATTAAAAGACTGTGGTATTTAAAATTGTTTTTTTCAAGCCATTCTTCAGTTACAGCACGGTGTTCTTCTGTCCTGGATGTGAAAAAGCAAATTATATGCCCTTCATCATACCACTTATTAAGTGTCTCAAGCGCATCTGGAAAAGGCTTGCATGTTGCCATACGTTCCGGCTCCTCATTGGGTACATCTTCTGTGATTGTACCATCAATATCTATTAGATAATTTTTTATTCCCGGAGGCAAAATAGGGCTTACATGTTCCCCATCTTTTACTTTTTCGCTTAGCATTCTATCTACTTCTTCCTTTTTCATCAGTTCTGGTTTGATGGATTAGTATTGCTTTTAATTTTCATTGATCCAGTTAGCCCTGTCCATTTGATTAAAAGGCCATGGAGCGGCGTTATTCTCAATGTTTGTCATTGCATTATTTAAATCTGTCGGTGCAGCACTCTGTTCCATTACAAGATAACGCCTCATATCCATTATTATGGACAAAGGATCAATATTAACAGGACAAACTTCTACACAGGCATTACAAGTTGTACAGGCCCATAATTCTTCCCGCGTAATATAATCGTCAAGAAGTTGCTTATTATCTGGCACAAACTCGCCTTTATTTTTATCTATATTTTTCCCGATTTCTTCTATTCTATCCCGGGTATCCATCATTATTTTACGTGGAGAAAGTTTTTTACCGGTTTGATTAGCCGGACACTCACTGGTACAACGCCCACATTCTGTGCAGGTATATGCATTCATTAATTGTACCCAGTTTAAATCTGTCGCATCGCTGGCTCCAAATTTTTCTGGCTCACTCTCTACTGCTTCTTCTGCAGGAGCCGCATAAGGATCAGCATCTGGATCCATCATTAACATCACTTCATCTGTGACCGCTTGTAAATTATTAAACTTACCTAGCGGAGTGAGTTTCGCATAAAAAGTATTAGGAAATGCGAGCAGTATGTGTAAGTGCTTAGAATAGTACAAATAGTTAAGAAAGAAGAAAATCCCTAAAATATGAACCCACCACGCTGTGCGCTCTATTGTAATAAGAGAAGTTGTACTGGTATCATTAAAAACTGAAGTCACAAAATGGCTTACAGGAAACGATCCCGTAATCCCGGCTTCTGAAACATAATGCTCCTCACCTCTTTGCTGTAACTGCTGATCTGCTGCATTCATAGTAAGAAACAAAACCATTAGAATTACCTCAAAGTATAAAATAAGATTAGCGTCAAGTTTAGGCCAGCCTTTTAAATCTGAATGCCAGAATCTTTTAATACGTATTACATTTCGCCTAAGCCAAAACAAGATTACTCCTACGAGTACAAGAAGTGCAAAAATTTCAAAAGTTGCGATCAGAAAATCATAAAAACCGCCCAGAAAACTAAAGATACGGTGCGTACCAAATATCCCATCAATAATTATCTCAAGAACTTCAATATTAATTATGACAAAACCCAGATAAACAAGAACGTGTATAATTCCTGAAACCGGTCTTTTAACCATTTTATATTGTCCCAGAGCAATTTTTGCCATGTTTCTCCATCGTAGTGGTTTGTTATCACTGCGATCTTCATCGCGGCCCAAATTAATATTGCGTATTAACTTCCTGATGTTGAAAATAAAAACACCACTGGCTACACAGAGGGCTATAACAAATAAAACATTAGGCAGATATTGCATTCGTGCTATCTAAGAGAATCTTTGGGTTCTTCATATTCTCCCGGTTTTTTACCAAAAACAGAGAAATGAACATATCTTTTAGGATTAAGTTTTATATCCTGCAAAAGCTCTTGCATTTGACTGGTTGCTCGCTCAAGATTTATATAAACCTGATCATCGTTGATAAGTTTACCAGCTGTGCCTTGACCATTATCCAGTTTTGATGATATACTTTCAAAGTCTGCAACAACCTTTTCAAGATTTGCGACCATACGTTTAAAATCAATTTCTGATAACGTATCACTTACTTTACTAAAGTTTTCAGTTATCTTACTTAGATTTGTAATTGAAGCGCTTAACTTATCACTATTATTTGCAAGTAAAGAGTTAAGCGAATGCGATGCATTTTTAAATTCAACTGAAGTCTCACTAATATTAGCAATTGCTATACGCAGGTTATTACGAGTATCTTTATCAAGAACATCTGTCACTGCGGTCAGTACTGAATCTGTTCCTGTTATAACCCCTTCAACCTTTTTCTGAAGCGGTGTTAAACGATCATTTACAAGTTCAAAAATACCTTCATCTATTTCACCGGTAAGTGTATCACCAGACTTAGCTAATTTCCCCTGTTCATAAACGGGAAGAATTGCAAGTGATTTTCCGCCAATAAGACCGCCCCCATAAATTTGGGCTATACTGTTACTTGAAAATTGAAAATCATCTTCAACAGTAAACGTAACCAGCAATCTTCCTGTTTTATCCAGAAAATCGATTTTTGTAATTTTACCTACTTCAAAACCGTTAATTGTGACATTAGACGATGGGGCCAGTCCTTCTACATTATCGTATATCGCATAGAAAGTGCGATCATTGTCTAGTAAGTTCTTACCCTTCAAAAAACTATAACCAAAAATGAGCAGGGCAATAGCAACAACGGCAAGTAAGCCCGTTTTAACCTCTCTTGATATCTTCAAAGCAATTTATTTAGGATTGGGAACAAATTTAGGAATAAATTTGATTTAGGCTTCGTGCCGGCATTTTAATTTAATATATCCTTTAAAGGACTTTTGATACCATTTTTAAAAGAAACTATATAAGCTGATGTATATCCCTTTGTTTTAGCTTCTTCCAGCTTATTTTTGATTTCAGAATAGTTAGAAGTTGAACCGTAATAATACTTATATAATTTACCTTCTCTAGCACTACTGATGCTATTAAGGCCTTTAAAATTATATGATTTAGTAGCCACATTCTTACTACTGGCCGCAATTTGAACTTTAAAAACCACGTCCTTATATATAACATCATCAACTTCTACCGCGGGAACAACATCTGTTATGCCCAGAAAATCATTTGTATCAACATTTTTTTTATAATCTTCTATCGCTTCAGAAATTGATTTTGCTATGTCTTCCTGACCTTTTCGAGAATTAAGAAATTTCCCTTCCTGATTGTTTGTAATAAAACCTGTCTCAACTAATACACTAGGCATTACTGTTTGATGCAAAACGATAAATCCCGCTTGTTTAACACTTCTGTCCTTTCTATTAAGCTTTTGTCTGAAGTTATCTTGTATAAGACTTGCAAGCTGAATACTTTGATCGAGATATTCTTCTTGCATTAAGGTTAAGCCTATTAAAGATTCTGGAGAATTAAGATCGTACTGCGCATACTTATCCTTGTAATTATCTTCCAGAAATATTACTTCGTTTTCTGCTTTTGCTACTTCAAAATTTGTTTTGTTTCTATGCAGACCTAACACGTAGGTCTCTGCCCCGGAGGCCTGAGAGGTATGCGCATTGCAATGAATAGACACAAATAGATCTGCCTTAGCCTTATTAGCTATCTCCCCACGCTTAAAAAGATCTACAAAAACGTCTGTTTTACGCGTATAAACGACATTTATATCGCCAGTTTTTTCAAGCTCTTTTCCTACATTAAGCACTATTTTTAAAGCAATTTCTTTTTCTTTGTATCCAGCTTTAGATGGTTTACCAGGATCATGTCCCCCATGACCAGCATCAAGGACAACGGTAAACTTTTCATTAGCATGATTTTGAGCGTAGTTAGTATTACTTAGCAAAAGGCTAATAAGTACTAATACAATATTCAGGGTATTTTTCGTTCTCATATTCGGGTAACGCCATTTACAGGCATGATATTTTATAAAGCTTATTTTTGAAAGGCTTTTTGGATAGCTTACAAAAAATAGGTGTAATTTTGGCGTTCTAATTTTAGCCTTTACTTTTACAAAAATAGTATTAATCGCATTGCAAACAAACTCTCTAACAGTTCTGCTATTCACAATCGTTAGCCTGATTTGTTCGCTCCGTGTTCTTGCTCAGGACTTACCCAACAATAATGCCAAAACTATTGAACCTGTAGATACGAGCGGGCTGGATACTTTTATTCAGGACGAAAGAGACGCAGCACTAGAAAGTCAGGACACCGTAAAAAATGATAGTATCCCAGGCCCTAAAGAGCCTCTTACAGATATTGTAAGCTACAGCGCAACTGATTATGCTAAATATGACCGGCGTACTCAAAAACTGTATCTTTATAATGAAGCAGCCGTAAATTACACAGATATAGAGATTACTGCCGGTGAAATCATCGTAGATAATCGCACAAATACTGTTTTTGCTAAAGGAATTATAGATACAGCTGGTAACTACACACAGTCTCCTGTTTTTGTTCAGGCTACAAATACCGTTGAGCCAGACAGCATTGCTTTCAATTTTAAAACTGAAAAAGCACTTATTTATGGTTCACGAACTCAGCAGCAGGAATTTTATATAAAAAATGAGGTAAGCAAACGCGTTAATGATTCTGTGGTCTTTATGAAAAATGTGCGATTTACCACAAGTTCTAATGAAGAAGACCCAGAATATTACTTTTTTGCGCGGCGAGTAAAGTTTGTTCCCGGTAAAAAGATTGTTACCGGCCTTGTAAATATGTTTATTGCAGATGTACCCACGCCGCTGGGTGTACCTTTTGCCTATTTCCCCATGGATAAAGAAACCAGCGTTTCTGGTTTTATTTTGCCATCACCGGGTGAATCAAATGAGCGCGGATATTTCCTGCAAAATGGAGGATATTACTTCGCTTTAAGCGATTATTTTGATCTTACGGTACAGGGAGATTATTATACAAATGGCAGTTATGGCCTTAGAGGAAGTTCAAGTTATCGTAAACGCTACAAATTTAATGGTAATGTAAATGTAAGATTTGAGCGACTACTTTCAAGCGAGCGTGGCCTTCCAGATTTTACCGAATCTAATAACTATAATATTCAGTGGTCACATAGTCAGGATACTAAATCTAGCCCTAACTCAAGATTTTCTGCTTCTGTAAACTTGGGTAGTAGCGATTATTACCAGCAATCTACAAATATAAATAACGTAGCAAACCGTATACAGAATACCCTGAGTTCTTCTGTTTCTTATTCTAAAACATTTCAGACGGTACCACAGGTTAATCTTTCATTAACAGCAACACACCAACAAAATTCGCAGACCAAAGTTATAAACATGACATTGCCTACTGCACAAGTATCTGTAGACAGAATCTATCCTTTCGCACCAAAATCTGGCTCAAAAAAGGGGATTATTGAGAACATAAACCTAAATTATTCTGGAAGGGGTGAAAACCGATTTACTACCACAGACAGCTTGTTTTTTACTGCTCAGATGTTTAGGGACGCGCAGATGGGTATACAGCATTCAATCCCAGTTACCACCAACTTTAAAGTTTTAAAAAACCTCAGCGTTTCAGCCAGTTCAAATTATCAGGAATCCTGGGTTTTTGAAACATATAAACCCTTTTACGATCAAACTACTAATGCGGTTTCAAGAGATACTATTAATGGTTTTGATTCTTTTAGAACGTATAATTTTAGCTCTAGTGTTGGGACTACTCTGTACGGTACTTTTAACTTTGGCGAAGACAAAAAAATACAAGCCATAAGACACGTTATCAAGCCTTCTATATCATACAGTTACAATCCCGCTTTTGATCAATATTACGACACTTATCTGGCTCCAGAGATAAATAATCCTGATGGTCCTTTAACAAGAGAGGTCGAATATTCACGCTTTACAGGCGGCTTTTATGGCGCTCCAAGCAATTTTAAATCAAGTGGTTTAGGTATTAGCATCAACAACACTTTAGAGGCAAAAGTAAGAGATAAAGACAGCACGGCGACAGAAGCAAAACGCATCACGCTTATTAATAACCTGGCAATATCAACAAATTATAACTTTACTGCAGATAGTTTAAAATTGAGCCCATTATCAGTTAGAGGATCTATACCTATTATTCAGGAAAAACTGAGCATTAACTTTAATATGACACTTGATCCTTATGCTCTTGATAATAACAATAAGCGCATTGACAAATTAAATATTGCAAATGGAGGAAGTCTTTTTAGGCTTACTAACGCAAGTGCCAACTTTGGTTATTCATTTTCCAGCAAGAATTTTACTAAAAAAACCGAAAACGAGGACGAACTAGAAAATCAAACTTTTAGAAATGGTGGTCGACCAGATAACCTTTTTGGTAAAGATATTGATGATATAAATGGTGAGTTTTATGAGGAGGAAGAAACAGCAGATGAAGAAGTGCCTCAGGAGTTTTACAACTATTCTTTACCCTGGAATTTAAGAGTAAATTATAACGTTAATTACGGTAATTCTGGAAGGCAAAATAGCATTACCTCTCATGCCGTAAACTTTAGTGGCGATGTAGAATTAGGCGAGCGCTGGTTTGTAGGAGTGTCATCTGGTCTTGATTTTACAGATTTCCGTTTTACACCTACGCAGCTAAGATTTCGCAGAGATCTTGAGAGTTTTAATATGACCTTTAGCTGGACGCCATTTGGCACCTATGCTTCTTGGAATTTCTTTATTGGTATAAGCAGTAGTGTGCTAAAAGATCTTAAATATGAAAAACGTCGATCACCTGATCAACGTTTATAATTTATAATCTGTTTAATTTTAATTTCGCTTTTGCGAAACAAATAAAAAATAATCAACATGAAAAAAATCATTTCTACTACCAACGCACCTGCTCCTATAGGACCTTATAATCAAGCAGTTTTATCTGGAGATACGCTTTACATTAGTGGTCAAATTCCATTAAATCCTAAAACCGGAAAGCTTATAGAAAATGATATTAAAGCTGAAAGTACAATGGTAATGGAAAATCTAAAAGCCATACTGGAAGCTGCTGAAATGACCTTTGAAAATGTAGTTAAATCGTCTATTTTTTTAAGTGATATGGCCACTTTTGGAGATGTAAATACAGTTTATGGAACTTATTTTAACGAAAAAACCGCTCCTGCTAGAGAAACGGTTGAAGTGGCAAATCTGCCTAAATATGTTAATGTAGAAATCTCAATGATTGCTATAAAGTAAAAATTATATCATAATATAACTTTTGTGATATGCTACAAGGCCTTCAATAGGCCTTTTTAGTATTTTACCCATTTTTAAATCATATTCTTTTAAAAGTTCACGCAGCTCATCCTGAAGATAAAATGCAATAGAACCTACAAAATGCACTGGCACTTCATGCGCTTGCTTAAACTGAAGAATTTGATGTTCTATAAACAGAGTCAATCCTTTTCTTATTAAAACCTGACAATATTCATGCTTTTTATTTGTGATTAAAAATCTGGCAAATTGAGCTAAATATGTGTTTGGGTTAGGCTTTTTATATAAGTGGTTTTTTATTGTCTCTGCAGTAAGATCAAACTGCTTAGCAAACTCATAAGCCAGATC
>JBALXG010000094.1:0-8287 GCA_036961055.1 Leeuwenhoekiella sp.
AAAATATAGGTTGTATAATGAAAAAAGTGAAGATTAATGAAATTGGTTTCCATTTCACATTACTCAATTTTTTTAATACTAGGGTTAAATAGTACATGTTGCTGATAATTAACTGAATTTGGGGTTACAGTAAGTAAAACTGGTTAGAAATAAATATCACAAAATACTTTCTCAGTTATGGCTCTAAAGATAGTAATAATCATGCCATATAATTTTGTTATTAGGCGAGTGATTAAAGGCTAGGTTGAATTTTTGAACTTATAGAGGGAAAATCTTGCTTTATTAGAAGGTTTTTCAATATAATTATGACATTTCTTAAAAACAAAAAATCCCAATTTCTACAATTCCGTTCAAAATTTTGAAAATCGATAATGATACACATTTAATGTGATCAAGTGTATGCTTTGTTAGGCCTTTATAGATCAATAATTTGGGATTATTCTATCACCACAAATTGTCTCAAGACTACAATAATATGTTAATATTAGATTTTAGTATTAAAAAGTTAAGTTAAAATTATTTTTACTTAAACGTTTTAGTATCTTCGTTGTAGTCAACTATAACGTTTGAGTGTTGTTAAATGTTGCCTAAGCTAAATATTAAGACAATTTGCTAACAAACCTAATTTTTTTAAAAATGATAATCGATGGAAAAACTATTACTTAAATCATCTAAAAAACACTTTTCCCTTTTTGTTTTTTTATGTTTTCTTTGTTTTGAGCAATCATTTGCTCAGGAAAATATTAAAATTAGCGGGACAGTAACATCAACTGAAGATACTTCACCGCTACCCTTTATAACTATTGTACTCAAGGGAACCACGAGAGGAACTACCACAGACTTTGATGGAAATTTTGAAATTGAAGCGCCTGCAAATGGAACACTAATCTTTAGTTATGTAGGATTAAAAACTAAAGAAGTAGCCATTGATGGTCAAAACCAACTTACTATACAACTCGACGAAGATATTGCCGGCCTTGATGAGGTAGTTGTGACAGGTTACTCTACTCAGGATAAAAAATCTATTACGGGAGCAATTTCAACGGTATCTGCAGAAGAATTAGAAAAAGTACATGGTGGTTCTACAGTAAGTTCAGGACTTGCCGGTAAGATACCCGGAGTTAGTTTTAGAATGAATGATGGTCGGCCAGGCGCCAGTGCATCTATTCAAATACGTAATATGGGTACTCCTTTATATGTAATTGATGGAATACAGCAGGATGAAGGTCAATTTAATAATATCTCTCCTAATGATATTGCAAGCATCACTGTCTTAAAAGATGCTTCTGCTGCGATATATGGAGTAAGAGCTGCAAATGGAGTAGTGGTTGTAACGACAAAACGAGGAAAAAAAGGAACTAAAAATACAGTAAATATAAATGCTTATGTGGGCTGGCAAAACTGGTCTCGATTTCCTGAAACTGTAAATGACTCGTATGAATGGATGCTGGGCAAAGCTGAAGCAGAAATTAATCAATATGGTTCTACGGCAATTACGCAGGATGAACTTGATAAGTATAAGCAAGGTACTGAGCCGGGATATCAATCTTTTAACTGGAAAGATTTCATTATAAAAAATAATGCTCCCTTAACTAATTTTAATATAAGTGCATCTGGCGGATCAGAAAATATCAACTATTACCTGTCTGCAACTCAACTTAAACAGCAATCTGTTTTAGGGGATGAATTTACTTTTGAGAGAAGTAATATACAGAGTAACGTAGATGCAAATATTACAGATCGTTTAAAAGTGGGCGTTCAGATAAATGGTCGTATAGAAACTCGCAAAAACCCTGGTATTCCTGGGGCAGATGACTACTGGTTGCCTAGATTTGCTATTCTGCGTAATCGTCCCTTTGAGCGGCCTTATGCAAATGACAATCCAGAATATCTTAACGATATAGGTCATAACGAGACTAATTGGGCATTGCACAATTTTAAAATTGGCGGCTATGCAGAAGATATTTGGAGAGTTTTACAAACTAATTTTTCGGCAGAATATGATCTTCCCTTTGTAGAAGGTTTAAAAGTTAAAGGGATGTATTCTTACTACATCGCAGACCGTGTTTTAAATGGTCATGAGTATACGTATGATGCCTATACTTATCATCCAGAAGATGATTCTTATGAAGCCACAGGTGGTAGCTCAAACCCATGGAGAGAACGCAGAACGCGTAAGGTTTTAAGAAATATATATCAGGGACAACTTCAGTATAAAAGAAAATTTGGTGATCATTCTATAGAAGGTCTTTTTATGATTGAAAGACAAGAAGGCAGATTTCAGGAGCAATGGGTACACGCAGTACCTAAAACAAATACGCTGCCTCTTATATATTTTTCTGATACAGATGCATATGATGACTCTGATGATGAAGAAGCCAGAATAGGTTATATAGGACGACTGAGTTATAACTATCAGGATAAATATTATTTAGAACTTTCAGCGAGGCGTGATGCTTCATGGAAGTTTACACCAGACAAAAGAGTGGGCTATTTTCCATCAGTATCTGCAGGATGGCGTTTAACCGAAGAATCTTTTATAAAGGATTTATTAGGAAGTAATAGTGTCCTCAATAATTTAAAAATAAGGGGTTCTTATGGTGTTTTAGGTGATGATGATATAGGTATAGGAGCGTTTGATTATTTAAGTGGTTATAATTATAATCAGGGTGTAGCGATATTAGACGGTAATCCTGTAATTGCAAGCCGAGATAAAGGACAGCCTATAACTAATATTTCATGGTTTAAGAGTAAAATAACAGATGTAGGAGCAGATTTTTATATGCTCAACAATAAACTTTCAGGATCTGTTGACTACTTCTATAGAAAAAGAACAGGTTTAAGAGGGAGGAAATATGATATCCTGATTCCTAATGAACTTGGGTATGGTCTTCCAGATGAAAATGTAAATAGTGATGCTCAATTTGGTATAGAAGGGGCACTTGCATATGCAGATAAAATAGGTGATGTGTCTTTTAGTGTTTCAGGAAATGCTTCTCTTTCCCGAAGTAAATTTTTAGAATCGTATAAGCCCAGATTTGATAACTCTTATCAGCAATACAGAGCTTCAGGAGAAAACAGATACAATACTATTTTCTGGGGGTATACAGCTACAGGGCAATTTCAATCACAAGAAGAAATTGATAATTATCCTGTTGATATAGATGGTAGAGGAAACAGTACTTTATTACCCGGTGATATAATCTATAAAGATGTAAACGGCGATAAAAGAATTGATGGTTACGATGAAACTCCTATAGGGTATAATAACTATAATCCGCTGGTTAACTTCGGTTTAAGTTTATATGTTGCATATAAAGGACTAGATTTTACTGCAGATTTCTCTGGTGCTTCTGGTTACTCCTGGAATCAAAGTTGGGAACAGCGCTGGGCTTACCAAAATGATGGAGCTTTAAACAAGATTTTTCTTGACAGATGGCATCGTGAAGACCCTCTAGATCCAAATAGGCAGTGGATTGCCGGTAAATATCCTGCACTTCGTTTTAATGATGGCGGTCATAGTAATTATAATAAAAACTCGACTTTCTGGCTTCATAATGTAACCTATTTACGAGCAAGGACTTTAGAGATAGGTTATTCCCTTCCTCAAACTATTCTCGACAAAATTAAAATCAACAAAGCAAGAATTTATGTCAATGGGTATAACCTCTTTTCTTTTGATAATCTTAAAGAATTTGGAGTTGATCCAGAAATATCAGACGATAACGGGTTGCAGTATCCTCAGAATAAATTTATAAACGTTGGAGTTAACATTTCTATTTAAAAAATAATTGCAATGAAAAAATATATATACTTTTTAATAATTCCCATTCTCATAGGAAGTTGCACTTCAGATAGTGAGTTTCTTGATAGAGAACCTACAAATATTCTTACGCAGGAACAGGCATTTGGTAGTCCGGATATTGTGTTGTCAATATTAGCAGATTTATATAATCGTTACTACGATTTTGGCACTGTAGAATCATGGCCATCTTTAGCAGATTTTAATGTGTCTTTCTGGTCAGAAGCCGGTCAATATGGTCACTTTCAGGATGGCGGCTGGGGTTATGGTACATGGGGAACCTGGGACTATGGCTATATAAGGGAGATGAACCTTTTTCTTGAAAGATTAGAAGCTTCAACTGCTCTTGATGATGTTGACAAAACACGTTTTTTAGCCGAAGGGCGTTTTCTAAGAGCTTCATACTATTTTACTTTAGTAAAAAGAATGGGTGGTGTACCATTAATTCTTAATTCAGAGACGTATGATTTTAGCGGTGATGCAACCTATCTTCAACATCCTCGAGAAACTGAAGCAGCAATTTATGATTTTGTAATTAGCGAAGCAGACGCGATAATCGCAGATTTACCAGGTGATGCAAATATAAAGTCTAGAGCTACAAAAGGTGCTGTTCTTGCTATGAAAGCCAGAGCGGCGTTATACGCAGGTTCTATAGCAAAATATGGAGCTTCAACTCCGCAGGTTGCTTTACCAGGTGGTGAAGTAGGTATTCCTGCAGCGCGTGCAAATGAGTATTATACAACAGCGCTAAATGCTGCCCAGGCTATAATTAATGGTGATGCGGGTAATTATTCCCTTTATACTAAAAAACCTGAACTTTCAGATAACTTTGCAAGCATATTCTATGATAAATCAAATAATCCCGAAGCTATTTTTGTTGAGGATTACAAATTACAGAGTGGTAAGGTGCATGGATTCACAATATCAAATCAACCCAGATATGGAGCTGAAGAGGAAGAAGGTGGTAGAATTAATCCATCATTAAACCTTGTACAATCTTTTGAGACCTTAGCTGGAGAATATGAACCATTACCTATAAAAGATGATGCAGGTAACACAATTTATTATGATGATCCCGAAGATTTATTTGCGGGACGTGATGCGCGTCTTGAAGGAACCGTAATTGTACCGGGATCAACATTTAAAGGACGCGAAGTAGACATCTGGGCCGGTGTAGAATTAGCAGATGGTACAGTTGTAAGTGGGGATTCCAGACGGCAATTAAAAGAGCTTCCTGGAACGACAGGTCAAGTACAGGTTGTTGGTTTTGACGGCCCTATTGATGGCCTTGAATTTACAGCTCAAACAGGTTTTTATATTAGAAAATATCAGGATCCTAAAGCAGGATCAGGCCAGCGTGGAACACAGAGTGATGTATGGTTTATTAGATATCGCTATGCTGAAGTTTTATTAAATGCTGCTGAGGCCGCATTTGAACTGGATCAGCCAGCTACTGCAGCACTTTATCTTAACCAGGTGAGATCACGAGCAGGAATTACTACAGAGTTACTTGCATCAGATATAACATTTGATAGAATTGTACATGAACGTTTTGTAGAACTTGCTTTTGAAGGTCTTCATTTCTTTGATCTTAAAAGATGGCGTCTGGCTCATGTGGTTCTTGATGGAGTGCCTGTTGAGGTTGATAATGTCACTGATAATATAGGTTCTGCAACCGAAAGAATGACACAACCATTAGGTGTTTGGCCTTACAAATATTATAATCCTGGTAGTCCTAATGATGGTGATTACTCATTTAAAATAGTAAAACCTAATAGAGTAACGGGATCAGATCGTTTTCAATTTGGAAACTATTATTCGGAAATAGGTCAGGATATTTTAAATAATAATCCGCTAATTGTTAAAAATCCAAACCAATAATTTTTAAATTATAAAATCATGAAAATTAAATACTATATATTTTTTCTCGGTCTTATTTTTTCTCTGGTTTCCTGTGAGATAGATAATTATGATGAGCCACAATCAATTTTTACTGGTAATGTGGTTTATAATGGAGAAGCCATACAGGTAGGAGCTCGCGAAGTTAGGTTTCAGCTCTGGCAACCGGGATTCGGCAATCTTGCGCCTTTAGATGTACATTTAGATATTGATGGCTCTTTTAGTGGGCGGTTTTATAATGGTGATTATAAACTGAAATTCTTAGATGGTCAGGGACCTTTTAAAGCAAAGTTTGTAAGTGAGCAGGCAGGTGATACTATTTTTATTAAAATTAATGGCAGCACCCAAATGGATCTTGAGGTTTTACCATATTATATGGTTAGAAACTCACAGTTTAGTGTTTCAGGCAGTTCTATTACGGGTAGCGCAGATTTAGAGAAAGTAATCACTGACGCCGATGCAAGAGATATTGAGTTTGCAAATATTTATATTAATGATACAGAGTTTGTGTCAAATAACGATGATTATAACATTGCTCAAATGGGGGCGGCAGTAGATGTGTCAACAGGTATATCTGGTGTTGTTGAAATTCCGGGAGATTATAATAAACCCTATGTATTTGCAAGAATAGGCGTTAAAATAGCCGGAGTAGAAGATCTTATTTTTTCTTCGGTGCAAAAATTAAGTTTGTAATTGCCTTTTTTATAAAGTAGCTTTTTCATCGAGAATTCCGGTTATTACTTAGTGATATCCGGAATTCTTATTTTAAGATTCACGGATAATATTTCCGAGGTCAGTGCTTTCATATTTTTAAAACCCATCGTTTTTTAAACACTTATGATCAAAAATTTAAATAAACTGAACAGCTACATAAAACGTTTTACATGGGGTTAAGAGTACTAATTTTTATAAAAAAAAATTCAATGATAAATTTCTCAAAAATCTTTCAGCTATACCTCATATTATTATCAGCACCCTTTCTATTTTTAAATTGTAAATCAGAGCCTGATAAAGAGATAAGCAGCAATGAGTCACAACCACCCAATATAGTGGTTATACTTGCAGATGATTTGGGCTATTCAGATTTAGGATGTTATGGTGGTGAAATAAGTACGCCTAACTTAAATTATTTAGCAGAAAATGGACTGCGCTTTACTCAGTTTTATAACACCTCTAGATGTTGTCCCAGTCGAGCATCTTTACTCACAGGTCTTTACAATCATGATGCAGGAATAGGGGAAATGACTGAAGACAGAAATATATCGGGTTATCGCGGGCATATTACAGAAAATACGGTTACGCTTGCAGAGGTTTTAAAATCTGCAGGCTACAACACAGCCATGTCTGGGAAATGGCATGTGTCAAATACTGTAGTTCAGGACACACCAGAAAAGCAGCTTGAGTGGTTAAATCACCATACTTCACATCCATTATTTTCACCTGAAGAACAATATCCTACAAATAGAGGTTTTGATAAATACTACGGCAATATTTGGGGAGTAGTAGACTATTTTGACCCTTTTAGCCTGGTTAACGGTACAGAACCGGTAGATAGTGTTCCTGATGATTATTATCATACAAATGCCATAAATGATACAGCAGTCGCATATATAAAGAGTTTTGCTAAAGATGAAAAACCCTTTTTTCTGTATGTGGCCGAAACCGCACCGCACTGGCCTTTAATGGCTTTACCCGAAGATATTGAAAAGTATAAAGACACTTATATTAAAGGATGGGAGAAAACACGAGAAGATCGCTATAATAGAATGCTTAAAATGGGACTTATAGATTCATCAACCACTAAACTTTCTGAAAGATGGGAAGATGATTTACAGTGGAATGATAATCCGAAAAAGGAATATGATGCCAGAGCAATGGCCGTTCACGCTGCGATGGTAGACAGAATGGATCAGGGAATAGGTAATATTATTAATGCACTAAAGGAATCTGGCCAGTTAGATAATACGTTAATCGTATTTTTAAGTGATAATGGTGCCAGCGCAGAAAATGCAGCGGCTTATGGACCCGGCTTCGACAGACCTGGTGAAACAAGAGCAGGTAAAAAAATTATTTATGATACCGATAAAAATACTGTTGTAGGACCAGAAACCGTTTACGCAAGTATAGGACAACGATGGGCAAATGTAAGTAATACGCCTTACCGCTATTGGAAAGCAGAATCTTATGAGGGTGGTATTCACACACCCATGATCGCATTTTGGCCTAAGGGAATCACTGCTAAAGAAGGAAGTTATACAGATCAAGTGGCACATGTGATGGATTTTATGTCAACTTTTATTGATGTCTCCGGAGCTAAATATCCAAAGGAATTTAATGGAAATGAGATTGTTCCTAACCAAGGTCAAAGTTTATTGCCAATATTTAAGGGTGAAACAAGAGCTGGACACGATATTTTGTTTAATGAGCATTATGGTGCGCAATACGCGAGAGCAGGTGACTGGAAATTAGTTAAAAACAATAATGAAGATTGGCATTTATATAACATAACAGAAGATAAAACAGAAACGAATGATGTATCTTCTCAAAATCCTGAAAAAGTAAAAGAACTTGATAGCTTATGGCAGA
>JBALXG010000095.1:0-8278 GCA_036961055.1 Leeuwenhoekiella sp.
TAGGTCTGGTACTTTATGCGCTTAAACACAAAATTGCAATAAACTAGTTCTATTATTCATTAAAAATAGTGTGATTTTTAGTAAACAATTTTAATATTAATACGTTTTAGTCATAGATGAGAATTAATAAAATACGCAGCCTTCCGTTTAAAGGAGGCTTTTTTCTTGTTCAAAAATTCGCTTTAAATGAGTCAAAATCTGCTTTTTTAAGGAAGTTTTTGGTATTGACTTTAGTATAATAAAACGATTTAAATATCTGATAATCAAAATAATAATTATAATTAGAAAGGTGTTGAGCTTTAACAACATTTTTAAAACAATTAAAAGTAAATGTATCAATTAGGTACTTTCACAGTAGAATAGCATTTTATGGAATTAAATAAATACAGTAAAACTGTAACTCAAGATCCTACACTGCCGGCAGCACAGGCAATGTTACACGCCATTGGTTTAACAGATGACGATTTAAAAAAACCTTTAATTGGTATAGCAAGTACAGGTTATGAGGGCAATCCTTGTAACATGCACCTTAATGATTTAGCGGTACACGTTAAGAAAGGAACAGAAAATGCCGATTTAGTTGGATTAATTTTTAATACAATAGGAGTAAGTGATGGTATTTCAAACGGTACCCCGGGTATGCGTTTTTCTTTGCCTTCAAGAGATCTTATTGCAGATTCTATGGAGACTGTAGTAGAAGCAATGAGCTATGATGCTTTAGTCACCGTTGTAGGTTGCGATAAAAATATGCCGGGTGCATTAATGGCGATGTTGCGATTAAACAGACCTTCAATATTGGTTTATGGGGGTACAATCGCTTCAGGATGTCACAACGGTAAAAAATTAGATATAATCTCTGCTTTTGAAGCCTTTGGTCAAAAAGTAGCCGGAACAATAGATGAAACAGAATTTAAAGAAGTAATTCATAAAGCTTGTCCGGGAGCTGGTGCTTGTGGCGGTATGTATACAGCAAACACTATGGCTTCTGCGATAGAAGCTTTGGGCATGTCATTGCCATTTAACTCTTCAAATCCTGCGGTAAGTAACGGAAATATAAAAGAAGAGGAATCTGTAAAAGCAGGTGAAGCGGTACGTTTATTATTAGAAAGAGATATTAAGCCTTCAGATATTGTTACTAAAGAATCTATAGAAAATGCATTTAGACTCGTAACTGTTCTTGGTGGATCAACTAATGCTGTACTTCACTTTTTAGCTATCGCGAAAGCTGCGCATGTAGAATTCACTTTAGATGATTTTAAAAGAATAAGTGACAATACTCCACTCTTGGCAAATTTAAAGCCAAGTGGGAAATACTCAATGGAAGATCTGCACGGTATAGGTGGTATTCCGGGAGTTTTAAAATATATGTTAGATAATGACATGCTTCACGGCGATTGTTTAACAGTAACCGGTAAGACTTTAGCCGAAAATTTAAAAGATGTTCCAGATCTTGAAAAAGATCAGGATATCATCATGACACTTGATAATCCGGTAAAAGAGACGGGTCACATTAGAATCCTTTTTGGTAATCTGGCTACAGAAGGAGCGGTTGCAAAAATCACCGGTAAAGAAGGACTTTATTTTAAAGGTCCCGCAAATGTTTTTGATAGTGAGACAGATGTGAATATCGGTATTAAAACAGGACAAGTAAAAAAAGGTGATGTCGTGATTATTCGCTACGAAGGGCCTAAAGGAGCTCCCGGAATGCCAGAAATGCTTAAACCTACTTCATCTATTATGGGTGCTGGTTTGGGTAAAGAAGTTGCTTTAATTACAGATGGTCGTTTTTCTGGTGGGTCTCATGGTTTTGTGGTAGGCCACGTATCGCCAGAAGCGCAGGTGGGAGGTAATATAGCACTAGTGCAGAATGGAGATATTATTGCTATTGACGCTGAAAAGAATACGATTAATATCGAAATTTCTGATGAGGAATTAGAAAAAAGAAGACAGAATTGGACAGCTCCAAAACTTAAGTTTGAGCGCGGAGTACTTTATAAATATGCTAAAACCGTTTCGTCAGCTTCAAAAGGCTGCGTAACAGATGAATTCTAGAATTGGCTTATGGAAACACAAACAATTAAGTTACAACCGCAGGAAACGTTAGTTACTGAAAGGTTGACAGGTAAAGAAGCAATCATTAAATGTTTGCTTGCAGAAGGAGTCGATATTCTTTATGGATATCCCGGCGGTGCGATAATGCCTGTCTATGACGAACTTTTTAAATATCAGGATCAGCTTCATCACGTGCTTACACGACATGAGCAAGGCGCAACACATGCCGCTCAGGGTTATGCGAGAGTAAGTGGTAAAGTAGGTGTGGCGATCGCTACATCTGGGCCAGGCGCGACAAATCTCGTTACAGGTATTGCAGATGCGCAAATAGATTCTACGCCTATAGTTTGTATTACCGGGCAGGTAGCTTCACATTTATTGGGAAGTGATGCTTTTCAGGAAACTGATATTATTGGCATTTCAACTCCGGTTACAAAATGGAACTATCAGATCACCAAAGCGTCTGAAATTCCTGAAATTATGGCTAAGGCTTTTTATATAGCCAAAAGCGGCCGTCCGGGACCTGTTCTTATAGATATTACAAAAGATGCTCAGTTTGAAGAGTTTGATTTCGTTTATCAAAAATGTACGGGTATTCGTAGCTATAAGCCTATTCCTGTTGTTGATGAAACCAAATTACAGGATGCTGCAGATTTAATGAACAATGCAAAAAAACCATTGATCGTTTGGGGTCAGGGTGTGATTTTAGGCAAAGCCGAAGAAGAATTTAAAGCCGTTGTCGAGAAATCTGGCATTCCTGCGGCATGGACGATTTTAGGTGTTTCCGCGATTCCTACAGATCATCCTTTAAATGTAGGTATGGTGGGTATGCACGGTAATTATGCGCCTAATATGCTAACTAATGAATGCGATGTTCTTATCGCGATTGGGATGCGTTTTGATGATCGCGTTACAGGAGATCTAAATACCTACGCAAAACAGGCAAAAATCGTTCATTTTGAGATAGAACCTGCCGAAATTGATAAAAACGTAAAGACTGATGTTGCTGTTCTGGGTAATAGTAAAGACTCTCTTGCGGCTCTTTTACCATTGCTTAATGAGAACAAACATGATGATTGGCATCAGGAATTTAAAGACATGTACAAAACTGAATATGATCAGATTATAAATGATGATATTCATCCTACTAAAGAAGGCCTTACAATGGGCGAAGTTTTAGAAGGAATAAATAAAGTAAGTGGTGGCGATGCCGTTATCGTTTCAGATGTGGGTCAGCATCAAATGATCGCTTGTCGTTATGCTAAATTCAATAAGACGAAAAGCAACATTACTTCCGGCGGATTAGGAACTATGGGCTTTGCTCTTCCTGCGGCAATTGGTGCAAAAATGGGAGCTCCAGAAAGACCTGTAGTTGCAATTATAGGTGACGGTGGTTACCAGATGACTATTCAGGAATTAGGAACCATTTTTCAGACTAAAGTTCCTGTAAAAATTGTTGTGCTAAATAACGAGTTTTTAGGAATGGTACGTCAATGGCAACAACTGTTTTTTGACAAGCGCTATGCTTCAACAAACATGGTCAATCCAGACTTTGTTACCATTGCAAAAGGATATCACATAGATGCTCAAAAAGTAACAAAAAGAGAAGAATTGGCTTCAGCAATAGAAACCATGATGGCTTCAGATGATGCTTATTTTCTTGAAGTTATGGTAGAAAAAGAAGACAATGTATTTCCTATGATTCCATCAGGAGCTTCGGTTTCAGAAATAAGATTAAGCTAGTTATGAGTGCAGAAAAAACATTTACAGTTTCGATTTATACCGAAAATAATATCGGTTTATTAAATCGTATTTCGGCTATTTTTCAAAGAAGACATATAAATATTGAAAGTCTGAATACTTCGATTTCTGAAATTGAAGGAGTTTCAAGATTTACTTTAGTTATAAATGTCACTGAAGAGCGCATTAAAAAAATCATTGGTCAGCTAGAGAAGCAAGTAGAAGTGATAAAAGCTTTTTATCATACTGATGAAGAAACAATTTTTCTGGAGGCCTGCCTTTTCAAAATAAAATCAGATCTTTTATTTGAAGAACGCCAGATTCAGAATATAATTAAAGAAAGCAATGCTAGAATTGTAACCGTAAACCGTGAGTTTTTCGTTCTTGAAAAATCAGGTAAGCGCAGCGAGATAGAATTATTATATCGCGAGCTAAGTCCTTTTGGCATAATGCAATTTGTACGTTCTGGCAGGATTGCTGTTACAAAAGATGAAATGAAAATATCGAAGCTTTTAGCTGAATTTTCGCTCTAAAACAGGTGAAAATCGGCTTTTTAGGCTAAAAATCCACTTGTGGGAAAAATTTAAACAATAACCTAATTACCAAAAAAGTCCCAATTATTGGGCAAAAGATTATGGCAAATTACTTTAACACTTTATCCCTGAGAGATCAACTGGCACAGCTGGGGAAGTGCCGTTTTATGGAGGCAGCAGAATTTGAAAATGGTGTAGAAGCTCTTAAAGGAAAGAAAATTGTAATCGTGGGTTGTGGTGCTCAAGGCTTAAATCAAGGTCTTAACATGCGCGACTCCGGGCTTGATATTTCTTATACATTGCGTGAAGGTGCGATTAAAGAAAAACGCGCTTCTTACAAAAATGCAACAGATAATGATTTTGTTGTTGGTACTTATGAAGAGCTTATTCCAGATGCAGATGTAGTTTTAAATCTTACTCCAGATAAGCAACATACAAATGTTGTAACTACTATAATGCCTTTGATGAAAGAAGGTGCTACGCTTACTTACAGTCACGGTTTTAATATCGTAGAAGAAGGTTTGCAGGTGCGTAAAGATATTACCGTTATAATGGTAGCTCCTAAATCTCCGGGTTCTGAGGTGCGTGAAGAATATAAAAGAGGCTTTGGTGTACCTACATTGATTGCCGTGCATCCTGAAAATGATCCTAAAGGTGAAGGTCTTGAGCTTGCAAAAGCGTACGCCGTTGCTACAGGAGGTCACAAAGCCGGTGTGCTTGAATCATCATTTGTTGCTGAGGTAAAAAGTGATTTAATGGGAGAGCAAACCATACTTTGTGGTGTTCTACAAACTGGTTCTATCTTGTCTTTTGATAAAATGGTAGAAAAAGGAATTGAGCCTGCTTACGCGGCGAAATTGATTCAATATGGGTGGGAAACTATTACCGAAGCTTTAAAGCACGGTGGTATCACAAATATGATGGACCGTCTTAATAATCCGTCAAAAATCAAAGCTTTTCAGCTTGCAGAAGAGTTAAAAGTAACCATGCGTCCGCTTTTTGAAAAGCATATGGACGATATCATGTCTGGTCATTTTTCTAAAACTATGATGGAAGACTGGGCAAATGATGATGTAAATCTACATAAGTGGAGAGCAGAAACTGGAGAAACCGCTTTTGAAAAAACAGAAGTTACAGATGCCGAAATAAGCGAACAAGAATTTTTTGATCACGGGACGTTATTGGTTGCTTTTGTAAAAGCAGGTGTAGAACTTGCTTTTGAAACTATGACAGATGCTGGTATCATTGAAGAATCTGCGTATTATGAGTCGCTTCATGAAACACCGTTAATAGCAAATACAATCGCTCGTAAAAAGTTATTTGAAATGAATCGCATTATTTCAGATACAGCAGAATATGGTTGCTATTTGTTTGATCATGCATGTAAACCTTTATTAAAAGATTTCATGAAAAATATTGATACAAATGTGATTGGTAAAGCTTTCGCGAAAAGCAATCAGGTTGACAATAAAGAATTAATCGCAGTAAACGATGTTATTCGTAATCATCCTGTAGAAGAAGTAGGAGCGTGGTTACGTGAATCTATGACTGCGATGAAAGAAGTAAGAACCGTTACCGAAAAAGAAGAATCGGTTTTAGCATAAATAGCATACATGAGTAACACAAAAACCACATATTTCCCATCGCTGGAAGCGGTAAGGGAAGCTGCTGAAACACTTAAAGAAGTATCTCTTGTTACTCCGTTAATGAATAGTTTAAGTTACTCGCGTCAGTTTAATGCTAACGTTATGCTTAAACGGGAAGATCTTCAGCAAGTAAGATCATATAAAATACGTGGAGCTTTTAACAAAATAAGCTCCCTTAACGATCAGGAGAGAAAGCAGGGAATTGTTTGTGCCAGCGCCGGAAATCATGCCCAGGGAGTAGCTTTTGCATGTGCAAAACTACATATACATGGCACTATTTTTATGCCGGCTCCTACGCCAAGACAGAAGATTGAGCAGGTAAATATGTTTGGTGAGAATTATGTAGAAATTGTGTTGATAGGTGACACTTTTGATGATGCAAATAAAGCAGCCAGGGAATCCTGTGATTTGCAGGGAAAGATTTTCGTTCACCCCTTTGATGATGAAAAAATTATAGAAGGGCAGGCGACAGTTGGTCTTGAAATAATTAGTCAGACTATTACAGATATAGATTATGTCTTTGTTCCCGTGGGTGGTGGTGGTTTGGCTTCTGGCCTGAGTACTGTATTTCATTTATTATCTCCTAATACAAAAATAATAGGTGTAGAGCCTGAAGGAGCAGCTTCTATGAAAACATCAATCATGAATAAGGAAAATACAACCCTTTCTATGATTGAAAAGTTTGTTGACGGCGCAGCTGTACAACGTGTAGGAGATCGCAATTTTAATATCTGTAAAGAGTATTTATCAGAAATGGTAACTGTGCCAGAAGGTAAAGTTTGCCAGACGATTCTTGATTTATATAATAAAGATGCAATTGTAGTAGAACCTGCTGGGGCTTTAACCTTAGCCGTTCTTGATCAGTATGCCGAAGAAATAAAAGGTAAAAATATTGTTTGTATCATTAGCGGAAGTAATAATGATATCACACGAACTGCAGAAATTAAAGAACGCGCTTTATTATATCAAGGTTTAAAGCATTATTTTATTATTCGTTTTCCTCAGCGTGCGGGAGCTTTACGAGAGTTTTTAGCTGAAATTATGGGTCCTGAGGACGATATTACATTTTTTCAGTATTCTAAAAAGACGAGTAGAGAAGATGGACCTGCTGTTGTTGGGATCGAAATTAAACATAAAGAAGATCTTGAACCTTTGATTAATAGAATGAAAACCCGTAATTTTTACGGAGAATACCTAAATGACAAACCCAACCTTTTTGAATTTTTAATATAAAGAAATGGACCAACAACTAACTGACCAAAAAATACCAGATCAATTTAAAGTAAAAACCATAGAACAGCGTGAATATCTCGTTGATGGCAAGCTTGTTAATTGGGAAGGAAAAACAGCAGATGTATTTTCTACAATCCGTACAGAAGTTGATGGTAAATATGCACCTACACATTTAGGGTCTGTTCCTCAATTGAGTGAAAAAGAAGCATTAGAAGCATTAGATGCCGCTTCAAAAGCATATGATAGAGGTCAGGGTTTATGGCCTACAATGAAGGTTGAGAGCCGTATAAAATGTATGGAAGCTTTCGTTAAAAAAATGAAAACCAAAAGGGAAGAGGTCGTTAATTTATTGATGTGGGAAATTTGTAAAAACTATCCTGATTCTCAAAAGGAATTTGACCGTACTGTAGAATATATTTACGATACCATTGAAGATTACAAAAATATGGATCGTGACAGTGCAAAATTCCATAAACAAGATGGAATTCACGCACACATACGCAGAGGTCCTTTAGGAGTTGTTTTGTGTCTTGGGCCTTATAACTATCCACTAAATGAAACTTTTTGCCTGTTGATCCCTGCATTAATCATGGGGAACACGGCGATTTTTAAACCTGCTAAACACGGAGTTTTATTAATATCTCCGCTTTTAGAAGCTTTCCAGGAAAGTTTTCCTCCTGGAGTTGTTAATATTATTTATGGTCGCGGTCGTGAGGTTGCATCACCTATTATGAAAACAGGGAAAGTAGATGTTTTGGCACTTATTGGTCATAGTACATCTGCAAATGCATTACAAACACTACATCCTAAAAAGAACCGTTTGCGTTTGGTTTTAGGTTTAGAGGCTAAAAATCCTGCTATAATTTTACCCGATGCAGATCTTGATCTTGCAGTTTCAGAATGTATCGCTGGTACGCTTTCGTTTAACGGTCAGCGTTGTACTGCTTTAAAAGTGGTTTATGTGCATGAAAATATAGCCGAAACCTTTAACCGCAAATTCTCTGAAGCTGTAGATGCTTTAAAATTTGGATTACCATGGGAAGACGGTGTCAAACTTACTCCGCTTCCAGAACC
>JBALXG010000096.1:0-8272 GCA_036961055.1 Leeuwenhoekiella sp.
GACCAGCACAATGTATACGGAATGTTCTATGATGTTTCTGGTAATGCGGCATCTCAGTCTCAATTTTATGTCACAGACAGCACGCAGCATTTTTTAACCGGTTCTATCTATTTTAATGTGCGACCTAATTATGATAGTATTCTCCCGGCGGCAGACTATCTTAAAAAAGATATCAGGTATCTTATGGAAAGCCTGACCTGGAAAAAATAGATTTTTGCTTTCGCGAAAAAGCATATTCTTTCTTTTCAAGAGTTTCTGCTTTATAATGTCCATTTTTGCACCTTAATTGAGCAAATGGATTCTAATACCAAGAAGTGGGTTTATCTTATCATTCTTTCCTTAATATGGGGAAGTTCATATATTCTTATTAAAAAAGGACTTGTAGGTCTCACGCCTTTACAATTGGGAGCGACTCGCATTATTTTTTCAACAGTTTTTCTTTTTATAATAGGTTTTAAAAGTCTCTTTAAAATAACAAGAACGCAATGGCCCTGGGTTGCATGGTCTGCACTTTTTGGCACATTTATCCCTGTGTTTTTATTTGCATATGCTGAAACTGAAATAGACAGTAGTATTGCTTCTATTCTCAATTCTTTGGTTCCGGTTTTTACAATTTTTATCGGGTTTGTAGCTTTTAAAATCAACTTTACAAAACACCAGATAATTGGGGTAATTTTGGGGTTAATTGGTGCTGCAGGGCTGATTTTTCAAGGAGCTTCTGTAAATCCGGAGCAGGATTATTTCTTTTCAATTTTGGTAATTATAGCAGCACTTTGTTATGCGGCCAATGCAAATATTTTAAAATCAAAACTTCAGGATGTCTCAGCAAAAGGTATTGCTGTGGGTAATTTTGCGGTAATGGTTATTCCCGCAATTATTTGCCTGGCATTTTCAGGATTAATGGATAGTAATGTGCTAGCCAGGCCAGAGGTTAAAGAATCTCTCTGGTTTATAGTTGTACTTTCAATTGTGGGAACGGGTGTGGCTAAAATTCTTTTTAATAAACTGGTGCAGATATCAACACCTGTCTTTTCTACTTCTGTAACGTATTTGATACCGGTTGTAGGGATTTTTTGGGGAGTGATGGATGCTGAACCTTTTACTATTGTTCACTTTATAGCGTCAATGATTATTTTAGCAGGTGTTTACCTTGTCAATAAAAAAGGAAACAAAAAAAAGAGGCCGGTATTAAACCGGCCTCTGTAATAAATTAAATACAATTTCTATTTAAAATCTTCAGCAGAAATGGCATCATTTACCTTGATTTCTATTACTTTAAAGTCGATTTTTTGTGGTCCCATAGTTTGTGATAATGTAAATGGAAACATAATCCCATCTACATCTTTATAATCTCCCATTTCTAAAGTTTGAACCATTGTTTGCCCATTTGCAGACATCGTAGTTTCTTCTTTTACTTTAAAACCGCTATTTATATCGTAAAAAGAAGTTTTGTTTTCACCTGTTTTAACGGCATAAGCATCAGCACCGTTTATGGCTTCTTTGCGTTCAAATTTTATATTTGCATCACTAAGAAGTTGTAGTTCCGGGAAGGGAACTGAACTTTCTTGCAATGCCTTAAGTTGATCTGCTGGTAACTGCATGGTTTGTCCTTGAGCCTCCACATAACCGGTTTCTCCATTAAGCACTTGCTTGCTCATAACACTGCCATTCATAGAGATAGTTTGTAGTAATTGATTACTGTCAGTTTTTTTCTGCATAAGACCAAGTTTCATACCTTGAACTTCACCTTCTGCATTAAGTGAAACAGATTTTACGGCTTCCAGTTTTTCTTTTCCACCTATTGCTTTAATATAATTTTCTAAAACAGACTGCGCTGTTACTCCTTCTGGGGCAGCTGCGCTATAGTTAGGTTTGTCAATTGCATTACCTTCTTTATCAAAATATTTTACAGGAATTGATTTTCCGTTAAAAGTAACTTTTTCAAGATTTTCCAGAACTTCACTTCCTTTACCTGCAATTACAATACGTGCCTTATCTGCAAGAAAATATTTTTGAGCTACGCGTTGTACGTCTGCTAGTGTTACCGCATTTACTTTCTCGAGATAACTTTCATAAAAATCATCTGGAAGATTTTGAGTTTCAATATTAAGAGCAAAATTTGCTACAGTTGCCGGCTGCTCAAGTGATCTAACAAAGCTACCTATATATTTTGCTTTAGCATTTGAAAGATCTTTTTCTGTCACCAGCTTATCGCGAAAGTTTTTAATCTCATCCAGAAAAGCAACCACAGAACTATCTGTAACAGCATTACGCACACTGGCTGAGGCGCTAAAACGAGTAGGAGCATATTTATCTGTGCCTATGTTTGAGTAAGCGCCGTATGTGTAGCCTTTGTCTTCACGTAAATTTAGAAATAATCTCCCTTCACCACCGCCTCCCAGAATTTGGTTGGCTATTAAAACCGGGAAATAGTCTTTATCACCCATTTTAAGTGTTACAAGGTTTTGCACAATAATTTCAGACTGAACCGCATTAGGCATATCTACAAAGTCAATTTCTGCAGCGTCTATGTTTTTAGGCTCAGGGTAATCATTAGAAAGTGGAGTGCCTTTTCTCCAATCGCTGAAATATTTTTTGGCCAGTTTTTCTATATCTTTTGGCTTAACATCTCCTACTACAATGAGATAAGCGTTGTTAGGAATGAATACTTTGCTGTAATAAGATTTAACATCATCTAGTGTTACTTTTGCAACTTTTTCCTGTGTTTCAAATTCACCTTTAGGATGATTTGCTCCATACGCAAGGAGAGCACTTAACTGATTTGCAGCTGTAGAAACATCTTTTTCTGCCGACTTGATGTTATCTGTAAGGATTGCTTTTTCAGCATCAAACTCTTCCTGAGTAAAATTAGGATGTAAAGCACCATCTGCCATTAGCTCAAGTATGCGATCACTATATTTTGAAAGACCGTTGCCATATGCACCGCCGGCACCAAACTGAATGTTCGCACCCATGTAATCTACTTCTTCGTAAAAATCATCTTTAGCTATGCTTTGAGATCCCTTTCCCAGCATTGAGCCTGTTAAGCTTGATTCTCCTATTTTATCACCTTCAAGAACAGGCGGATTATCTATTGTAAGATTGTATGTAACGCGAGGCAGTTTGTGGTTTTCTACAACTATTACTTTTAATCCGTTTTTTAATGTAAATGTTTGAGGCTTATTTATTTTAATCTCAGGAGCAGGTCCCGGTTGAGGTTGTTTGCTTCGGTCTATCTGTGCAGTTGCGCCCAGACTGCAAATAAACAGTATGCTTAAAAATATATTTTTCATTTTATAATTTTTAGATTTTGGTATCAAAAGTGCCATTATTGTTGCTCTTGAGGCAGATATTTAAGTAGAACACGTTGATTAGGCTTTAAGTATTTATTTGCCACTTCTTTTATTTCTTCACGTGTGATAGATCTGTAAATATCTATTTCTGTATTTATAAGATTTGTGTCATCATATAACATGTAGTAAGTAGCTAATGAACCGGCGATACCTTCTACACTTGAATTTGAGTTTACAAAATTAGTTTCAGCTTTATTCTGTAATTTTTTAAAGTCTGATTCAGAAATAAGATTGTTACGCAGCGTTTCTATTTCTTCGTCAATTTCCTGAGTAAGGGTGTCTAAAGTGGTTTCTCCTACCGGTAAACCATAAATTATGTAGATACCATAATCTTCTTGTTCAAGATTAAAAGCGCCAACTTGTAAAGCTTGTTTTTGCTCATCTACTAATTTCTTATAAAGTTTTGAGCTTTTGCCATCACTCAGGTAAGTAGAGATCATATTGAGCACATATGCATCGTGAGTCCCATAACCAGGAGTTCTGTAAGCTGTAAGGATTGCCGGCACCTGAATATTATTATCATGAAATTCAGCATCAATTTCAGTAGTTATTGGTGCTTCTTCAGGGTACGAACGTTCCAGTTTTTTACCACTAGGAATAGGTCCAAAATAATCTGAAATCATCTTTTTTGTCTTTGCGATATCAATATCTCCGGCAACTACAAGAGCAGCATTACTGGGTACGTAGTATTTGGCGAAATATGCTTTAAACTCATCAAGAGAAGCGGCGTCCAAATCTTTCATGTAGCCCACGTTAGGATCTTTGTAAGGATGATTTTTAAAGAGGTTTTCGCTTATTGCAAAAATAAATTGACCGTATGGAGAATTATCATAACGCATGCGACGTTCCTCCTTTACAACTTCATTTTGTGTATTAACACCTTCCTGTTTAATAATAGGATGCATCATACGTTCAGACTCCATCCATAATCCCAGTTCAAGATTATTTGATGGAAAAACTTCATAGTAATATGTTCTGTCCTGTGAAGTATTGGCGTTATTCGTGCCTCCGTTAGAGCTTACGATCTCAAACCACTTTCCTTTTTCTATGTTTTCTGTCCCTTCAAATAAAAGGTGTTCAAAAAAATGTGCAAAACCAGTGCGGCCGTCCTCACGGTCTTTACCACCCACATGATACATGACAGCAGTTGTTACCACGGGCGCTGTTTTATCCTGGTGTAAGATGACGTGAAGGCCATTGTCGAGATTGTATTCTTCAAATTTCACTTCCTGAGCGGTAGCGCTAAGTGCCGCAAGTAAAAGTGAAGCCATTGTAAAAATAGTATTCTTCATAGATAAATGTTTTTTATAGGCTATAGGACGTTATTGGTCTCAAATTGTTACAAAATTAAAATTACTCACAATAATTTCTTTATAAGTGTTTAAAATTCAAAATAATAAATGAGTAATTTATGAAATTCTTTCAAAATTTTTGCGATGCTTAAAATAGTAAAATGAGATTGCATTCGTGTTCGGGCTCTAATTTTAACAAGACCTTATGGTAATTTTGCAGCAAAAATCATGATATTTAAGTTCATTAATTACTTAAGAAATTATGCCAAAGATCACTCTTTCTATTAGATATGGAATTGCTATAAGCGCAGGATTAATAGCTTACTTTTTATTTCTTGCACTTCTCGGCCTTCATACTAATCCGGTTTTTAGTTTACCTAATGGTTTAATAACAGGATACGGTATATACGAAGCCTTAAAGCATTATAAGCTAAAGAAAGGTGTTGATTTTGAATATGGTGATGGTTTTGCTGTAGGTATCGTAACAGGTTTCATAGCAACGATTATATTTACAATGTTCTTTGGTCTTTACGCCGGAAATCTCAATCCAGAATTTTTAGATGAACTCATAAGCCGCTGGGAGGATACGTACCACACAAGTCTGGGGATTGTGCTTTTTATGGTTGCACTTATGGGATTTGCCACAACCGTAGTGCTTACATTAAGTTTCATGCAACTTTTTAAGCAAAGCTGGAATACTAAGAAGAAAGATAAAAAGATTCAATAAACACTTCCTCAGAGGTTTGTATTTAAATTAAATAACAGTATATTTGCGCCCTCTTAGCTCAAAGGCTAGGATAATTAATTATTTATTTAATCAAATCGCTATGTACGCAATTGTAGAGATAGCAGGGCAGCAATTTAAAGTTGCAAAAGACCAAAAGGTTTATGTTAATCGTCTGGCAGAAGATGAAGGAGCAAGTATCTCCTTTGATAAAGTTCTTCTTGCACATGACGGTGACACTATTACCTTAGGCGCCCCGGCTATAACTGGAGCTTCAATAGGAGCAAAGGTCATTAAGCACCTTAAAGGTGATAAAGTAATTGTCTTTAAAAAGAAAAGACGTAAAGGTTACAGAGTAAAAAACGGTCATAGACAGTCTTTAACTCAACTGGAAATAGTTGAAATTAGCCTTGATAGCAAGGGTAAATCATCTAAAAAAGTAGAGACTAAAGCTGAACCAAAAAAAGAAGCAAAAGCAGAGTCTAAAAAGAAGGAAACTGCTAAAAGTGATGACCTGACAAAAATTGAAGGAGCCGGTCCTAAAGCCGCAGAAGCTCTTGTAAATGCAGGTATTGATACTTTTGCTAAATTAGCTAAATTAACTCCTGAGAAGATTAGTGAAATCCTTACGGAAGAAAGTTCTCGTCTATCTCATCTGGTAACAGATACATGGCCTAAGCAAGCAGAATTAGCTGCTGAAGGTAAGTGGGATGAATTAAAAGAATTACAAGAGAAATTAGACGGCGGGGTAAAGAAATAATTCCCGTTTTATATTAATCATAAAACCTTAATATCATGGCTCACAAAAAAGGAGTAGGTAGTTCTAAGAACGGTAGGGATTCAGAATCAAAACGTCTAGGCGTTAAGATCTTTGGAGGTCAGGCCGCTATCGCCGGAAATATCATAATAAGACAAAGAGGTACTGCTCACAAACCTGGTGATAATGTTTATGCTGGTAAAGACCATACATTACATGCCAGAGTTGATGGTACAGTTAAGTTTACAAAAAAGAGAGATAATAAATCTTATGTTTCTATAGTGCCTAGCGCAGAAGCTTAAATCTTTTCAACTTATTTTAAAAACCCCATTTGCTTTTTGCAAATGGGGTTTTTGCTTATATAGATTTTGAATAATAGTGACTGCATTTATATTGCGGTTTTTTTTATGAGTAAAATGAATTTTTAAAAAGTCAAAATTGATTCATATAACTTTTGTATTTTAACTGTATTATTAATTAAATCCAAATTTATTATGAAAAAATTACTTACCTGTAGTGTGATGTCTTTGCTAATGCTTTGCACAAGTTGCCTGGGATCTTTCAGCGCATTTAACAATTTAAAGGACTGGAATATGGAAATTTCAGACAGCAAATTTGTAAATAATCTAGTGTTTTGGGCGCTTAATATTGTGCCTGTCTATGGATTGTTTTTTGTGGGAGATGTGTTGATCTTTAACGTTATTGAATTCTGGAGTGGAAGCAACCCAATCGCTATGAATGAAGGTGAGGTTGAGACTCAGATTCTGGCCTACAAAGGAAACACCTACAAAATGACCGCAACAAAAAATCATTTTGACATCGCAATTATTGAAGGTGAAAGAAAGGGAAATCATCTTTTACTAAGCTATGAGCCAGAAGACAGATCGTGGAATGCGGTTAAGGAAGATGGTGAAATTATAAAATTATCTTCTTTTAAAGATGGCCTAATGATCGTTTATATGCCTAATGGAGAAGAGGTGAAAATTGATGCCAACGCTACCCGCTCACAAGGTCTTGCACAGCTGGAAATGGCAAAGCATGATTATAACTTTGAAACTAGAATGACCGCGGTAGGCAATTAATTCTGAAAGCTTAAACTTAAAATAAAAAAGAGGCTGTCAATTATTGACAGCCTCTTTTTGTTTGTTCTAAACAGAGAATTGTCTTAATATCTGTAATACTCAGGTTTAAATGGGCCTTTAACTTCAACGCCTATATATTCTGCTTGCTCCTGGTTTAATTCGGTAAGTTCAACGCCAATTTTTTCAAGGTGAAGAGCAGCTACTTTTTCATCAAGATGTTTGGGCAGCATATAGACCTCATTTTCATATTTGTCTTTATGCTTCCATAATTCTATTTGTGCAAGAGTTTGGTTTGTAAATGAGTTGCTCATTACAAAACTTGGGTGCCCGGTTGCACAACCTAAGTTTACTAGTCTTCCTTCTGCAAGAAGAATAATATCTTTTCCGTTTATGGTATATTTATCTACCTGAGGCTTGATTTCAACCTTGGAGTCGCCATAATTTTCATTAAGCCATGATACTGCGATTTCATTATCAAAATGACCAATATTACAAACGATAGTTTTGTCTTTCATTGCTTTAAAATGCTCTGGGCGCACGATATCTTTATTACCGGTTGTGGTGATAACAATATCCGCTTTTTCGAGTACATTTTCAAGACGTTTTACTTCAAAACCGTCCATTGCTGCTTGTAACGCGCAAATAGGATCAATTTCGGTAATGGTAACGATTGATCCTGCACCTTTAAATGAGGCAGCAGTACCTTTACCTACGTCACCATAACCGCAAACAACAACGCGTTTCCCGGCAAGCATAATATCTGTGGCGCGACGTATGGCATCAACAGCGCTCTCACGGCAACCGTATTTATTATCAAACTTTGATTTTGTTACACTATCGTTTACGTTTATTGCAGGCATTGGCAATGTTCCGTTTTTTACGCGCTCATATAAACGATGTACTCCTGTAGTAGTTTCTTCAGAGAGACCATTAATTCCGGCAGCAAGTTCAGGATATTTATCAAGAACCATGTTTGTAAGATCACCACCATCATCAAGAATCATATTTAATGGCTTTCTGTCTTCACCAAAAAATAATGTTTGCTCGATGCACCAGTTAAATTC
>JBALXG010000097.1:0-8269 GCA_036961055.1 Leeuwenhoekiella sp.
GCCATATAGTTTTGGCGCGTTTAAAGAAGGTCATAGTGAAGGATATCAACATTATTCTATCATTTTTCCCGAAAAACAAATGGGTATAGTTATACTTTCAAATAGCGATAATGCCGAAAGTATTTTTAAAGAAATTCTTGAAATTGGTATAGGTGATACGTTTACACCTTACAAATGGGAGAATTATCTACCTTTTAATGCCAAAAAATGAGCTTATTAGGCTAAAAATCAGTCTTAATCTTTAAATGATTCTGCTTTAAAAGGATCAATTAAAAAGCCCTGACATTTGTAAATATCAGGGCTTTATAATTGATTACAACGTTTATATTACTTTGTTGAAAATTGAAAGGTTGTTGTTGTATTATATTTTTCTCCCGGATTTAAAATCGTAGTAGGAAAATCTTTCTGATTAGGAGAATCTGGATAATGCTGAGTTTCTAAACAGAAACCGGTACGATGAGCATAAGTTCCCTCACCACCTTTTTGTGGAAGTGTACCATCTAAGAAATTTCCTGTATAAAACTGAATTCCCGGCTCATCTGTATAGACTTCTAAAAATCTTCCGCTTTCAGGATCATAAGCTGAAGCAGCAAGACGCGCACCAGAATTCTGATCATTTAAAATCCAGCAATGGTCGTAACCACCACCTTTTTTAATTTGGTCATCAGTAGCATTTATTTCGTCGCCTATTGTTTTTGGTTCACGAAAGTCAAAAGGAGTTCCTGCAACATCCTTTAACTCCCCTGTAGGAATTAAAGTTGCATTTACCGGAACAAATTGATCTGCATTGATCATTATTTTGTCACCCACTATTGGCTTATTAAAATCCCCTGACAGATTAAAATATGAATGTTGCGTAAGGTTTACTACAGTCTTTTTATCTGTTGTAGCCTGATAGTTAACTTCAAGTTTATTATCATCTGTAAGCGTATAGGTAACCGCTGTTTCAAGATTTCCCGGGTAACCTTGCTCCATGTCTTTACTGGTATACGTAAGTTTTAAAGAAGCTGAATTATCTTCGGCTGGCATTTCTTCTGCTGTCCAGACCACTTTATCAAAGCCTTTTGTTCCACCATGTAAGCTGTTAGGACCATCGTTAACCGGAAGCTGATAATCTGTACCGTCTATTGTAAATTTTCCGTTTGCAATACGATTTCCATATCTTCCTATAAGCGCTCCAAAATATGGGTTGTTTGAAGTATACTGAGAAATTGAATCAAAACCTAAAACAACATCTTCATACTTCCCATTTTTATCAGGAGTTTTCAGATTTGTAATTCTACCGCCGTAGGTAATTATAGAAACTTCCATACCCTCCGTATTTTTTAAGGTATATTTTTCAATTTCTGTCCCATCTTCCAGCGCACCAAAATCAGATTTTGTAATTGACACATCAGAAACTTCTTCCTGAGGGGTTTCTTCAGGCATTTTTTCTTTTTTATCGCTTTTGCATTGTATGCTGGTACCTGCTATAACAAAGGCAGCTATAACAAAGAGTTTACTCGGTATTTTCATAATAATAAGGTTAGTTTTAAATGGTTGATTTACATTCTGTGTTGAAACATGTGATAATAAGCTTCATTAGCATTGATGGTATCTTTAAAATCCCGTACTCGGGTTTGATCATCAATGACTAATAATTCTATACCTGCAATATCGGCAAAATCTTCCATAAATTCTGTAGTTACCGCCTGACTATATACGGTATGATGTGCTCCCCCAGCAAGAATCCATGCTGTAGCGGCGATGTCTAGGTTAGGTTTACAATCCCAAAGTACGCGTGCCACCGGTAAATTAGGCAAATCTGACTCCGGTTTTACAGCTTCAACTTCGTTTACAATTAATCTAAAACGATTACCCATGTCAATTAATGAGGCATTAATTGCTGGGCCTGCCGGCGAATTAAAAACTAAACGAGCAGGATCTTCTTTTCCTCCTATTCCCAATGGGTGAACTTCACAACTCGCTTTACCATCTGCAATAGACGGACAAATCTCAAGCATGTGTGATCCTAAAACATATGAACCTTTTGATGTGAAATGATACGTATAATCTTCCATAAAAGAAGTTCCGCCTTCAAGACCGTAGCTCATCACTTTCATCGCACGCGTAAGTGCAGCCGTTTTCCAGTCGCCTTCGCCACCAAAACCATACCCGTCTGCCATTAGGCGCTGAGTTGCAATTCCCGGAAGTTGTTTGAGTTCGCCAAGATTTTCAAAAGTATCTGTAAATGCTCCAAAACCTCCTTCTTCTAGAAAGGCTCTAAGACCTAATTCAATCTTAGCAGCATCTACAAGGGATTGCCGCTTCTCACCGCCTTCTTTTATAGAATCTGCCAGATTATATTCTGATTCATAGGTTGCCAAAAGCGTATCAAGATCTTCTTGCTTAATCTCATTTATTTTCTTCACTATATCTGAAGAATCAAAACCATTTACGGTAAAACCAAAACGCATTTGGGCCTCAACCTTATCACCTTCAGTTACCGCAACTTCGCGCATGTTGTCACCTATACGAGCAACTTTTAAATTCTGAAATTCATTCCACCCTAAAGCGACACGAGAGAAAATTCCAAGTTTTGCCTGCACCTTTTTATCTTCCCAGTGACCTACAACCACTTTACGTTTTTTACGCATACGGGTCATCATAAACCCAAACTCCCTATCCCCATGAGCCGATTGATTTAGATTCATAAAATCCATATCAATTTTGCCCCAGGGAATTTCAGCATTAAACTGTGTATGCAAATGGCAAATAGGTTTAGTAAGCAGGCTAAGACCTTTTATCCACATTTTTGCAGGTGAAAAAGTATGCATCCATAAAATCACGCCTATACAATTCTTACTGCTCGTCGCCGCAATGCACATATCTGTAATCTCATCTGGTCTGGTCACAAGCTCCTTATAAACAATTTTTACAGGAATTGCTTCCGAATCATTTAATCCGCCAGTAATTTTTTTTGAGTGATCAGCGACTTGTTTAAGTGCTTCTTCTCCATATAGATGTTGACTTCCGGTAATAAACCAGATTTCATATTGGTCAATATTATAATTCATATATACTGTTGTTATTCTTTTAGTTGAAATAAAATTTTTATGAGAAATAGATGTAAATACCCACAACTGCTGTACAAATACAGATACCTGCCAGTCTTAAATGCTTCCAGGGTGTAATATCTACCTGCTGTGTATATTCTTCAAGGTAATCTGTCTGACGTGGATAGAATTTGCTGACTCCAAAGAGAATTATCAATACCAGGACAAATATAATCCCCATAATATGTAAGAAATTAGGGAAAGCTTCTTTAGCGATCAACGCCAACTGATCTGGATCTGCAATACCGGCTAACTCTGCCGCAGAAACAGCATCACCTACCAAGATAGGTTTAATGACATACAAAGTAACTAAATAGGTTACCACTGCGAAAACAATTGCAATGTTTGCCGCTTTACCAGAAACACGTTTTGAGAAATAACCTACCAAAACAATAGCGAGAATAGGCACACTAAACGAGCCGTTAAGTTCTTGCAAGTAGTTAAAAATACCGCCTTCTACACCATATAATAAAGGCGCTATCGCCATTGAAAAAATAGCCAGAAAAATACCGAAAGTTTTACCCGCACGCACAACTTGCTTTTCTGAAGCGTTGTTATTAAAATATTGTTTGTATAAATCTAAACCGAACAACGTAACGGAACTGTTAAGTGCCGAGTTAAACGAACTCAGAATTGCACCGAAAAGTACTGCCGCGAAAAAGCCAACAAAAGCAGTAGGAAGCACAGCTTTTACAAGCATAGGATATGCCTCATCTGCATTAGTCAAATTACCATTAAAAATCTGAAAAGCAATAATCCCGGGAAGTACAACAATGATAGGACCCAGAATTTTCACAAACGCTGCAAGGCACAAACCCTTTTGCCCTTCTGCAAGGTTTTTTGCTCCCAATGCACGCTGAATAATCGCCTGGTTTGTTCCCCAATAGTAGAAATTTACAATCAGCATACCAGTGAATAAGGTAGTCCACGGCACAGAAGAATTAGGTCCGCCAAGAATATCAAATTTTTCCGGAAGATTTGTAGTAAGCACAGTCATCCCGTCAATAATGTTACCATCTCCCACATACATCAATCCAAAAACAGGAATCAACAGACCACCAATTATCAAGCCTATAGCGTTAATAGAGTCGGAAACGGCGACTGCCTTTAATCCTCCAAAAATCGCATAAATACTACCTATTAATCCTATTCCCCAGACTGTGACCCAAAGCGCAGATTCCGGTTCCATGCCCATTCTTTCAGGTAGGTCAAACATGGTGTTAATCGCTAATGCTCCTGAATATAATACCGTAGGAAGCATAGAAATTGCATAGGCCATCAAAAATAAAATCGACACAATCGTTTTCGTAAGTTTTCCGTAACGTTTTTCTAAAAATTGAGGAATAGTAGAAATTCCGCCTTTTAAATATTTAGGCAATAAAACAGCCGCGATTACTTCGTAAGCCGCTATAAGAATACCTTCACTAAATGCGATTCCGTTTGTCCCTACAATTTGCTCTGTAGAGAGATTAGTAAGTAATAATGATCCTGCAATTACGGGACCTGTTAAGCTTCTGCCTCCTAAAAAATAACCATCAGAGGTGGTTTCATCTGTTTTAAGAGTAGAATAATAGGAAATGACAGCTACCAGTAAGGTGAAGCCTGCAAATGTTAATAGTCCCATAGGATTTTATAAAATTTTAAAAATTAATACTAGCAACCCTGTCCGTAATAGGCATCTTTGCCATGTTTACGCTCATAGTGTTTTTTTATCAAAGAATCCTTTAGCCGTGGAGCATCAGGATTTATTTGTAATGTAAGATGCGCCATTCTAGCGACTTCTTCAAGAACTTTGCTATTATAAACTGCTTTTGCTGCATTATTACCCCAGGTAAAAGGACCGTGATTTCCTAAAAGAACCATTTGCACTTCTTCATAAGAAAGGCCTTTTTCTTTAAAGCAATCTAAAATCTGTATTCCTGTATTATGCTCATAATTTCCCGCTATAAGATCGTCTCGCATAGGCGGTGCACAAGGTATATCTGCGGTTAAATGATCTGCATGTGTTGTCCCGAAAACAGGAATATCCATTTGTGCCTGCGCCCAGGCAACAGAATAAGTAGCATGGGTATGAGCGATTCCACCTATTTCTGGCCAGTTTTTATACAGATAAGAATGGGTTTTTGTATCTGAAGAAGGTCGCATTTCGCCTTCAATAATATTGTTTTCAAAATCAAGAATTACAATATCTTCCGGTTTTAAAATTTCATAAGGCACACCGCTGGGTTTTATCGCAAAAACGCCGTTTTTTCTATCAACTGCGCTTACATTTCCGAAGGTGTAAATGACGAGATTCAGCGCATCAAGCTGCATATTAGCCTCGTAACATTCCTGTTTTAAATCTTTATAATTGGAACTCATTGATCGTTGTTTGTTTATTCAAATTCGTTTCCACGAAAGCACTTAAATCTTCGTAGGATTTCATCAGTTGGTTGTACGCTTCTACCGTTTCTGGTTGTGGATGATATTCTGCTTCAAAATCACTTCCCATAGTTGCACTGGCTTCAATAACCGAAGGATAAATTCCGGCAGCTACTGCGGCATAAATTGCTGCTCCCAAAGCCGGAGCCTGATCTGAAGCTGCAACTTTTATGGGCATATTAAGTACATTGGCGAGCGTTTGCATAATAAAAGGCGACTTGCGGGCAACACCACCAATTCCTATCACCGTATGAATTGCAATTCCTTCTTCCTCAAAACGGTCAACTATTTTTTTAGAACCAAAACAAATGGCATTAACAAGCGCTTTAAATAAATGTGGTGCGCGTGTGCCTAAATTTAAACCGCTCATCGCACTTTTTAATTCCTGATTTGCATCTGGCGTACGACGCCCGTTAATCCAGTCTAAAGCTGTGGGAATACTTTCTGAAAGTGGTATTTTTTCGGCATCTGCAGTTAGTTTTTTGATGAAATTATCATCTATTTCTTCTTGTAAATCCGTCTTTTGCTGCTGCGAAAGTATATCAGACTGCATGACCAGATTATCAATTGGCCAACTCAACATGTCTTTAAACCATGCGAGCAAATCCCCAAAAGCCGACTGCCCCGCTTCTAGCCCAACCATTCCCGGAATCACAGAGCCGTCAACCTGACCACAAATCCCTTTTACAGTTTTGGTATTAACCACATTTTTATCTGAAACAATAATATCACAAGTTGAAGTTCCCATAACGCGTACAAGCGCATGTTCTTCAATTTTTGCTCCTACGGCTCCAGAATGTGCATCAAAAGTTCCTACCGCGATAATTGTATCTGTGGTAAGTCCCAGTTTTTCTGCCCATGCTGCGGTTAATGTTCCCGCGATTTCATCAGAAGTATAAGTTTCAGTGTATAAGTTGGCGCGTAATTGTGCCAAATAAGGATCAAGTTTTCCTAAAAATTCTTCAGCTGGTAGTCCGTTCCAGTCTTCATGCCACATCGCTTTATGACCAGCAGCACAGCGACTGCGCTTAAATTCTTCCAGTGATTTATCAACCAATAAAAAAGTCATTAAATCACAATGTTCCATCCAGGTAAAAGCGGCTTGCTTTACGGCTTCATCTTCGCGGGCGACATGCAGAATTTTCGCCCAAAACCATTCAGAAGAATAAATTCCGCCTTCGTATTTTGTAAAATTCTCACCGCCCCAGTTGGCTGCCAATTCGTTTATCTCATTGGCCTCTTCAATGGAAGTATGATCTTTCCACAAGACCATCATGGCATTGGGATTTTCTTCAAAACCAGCAACTAAAGCAAGTGGTTTGCCATCTTTTGTAACAGGAACCGGTGACGACCCTGTCGTATCAATACAGATACTTTTGATCAATTTTGGGTCAATTCCACCCGATTTTACGACTGTTTTGATAGTTTTTTCAAGTCCTTCTATATGATCTAATGGGTGCTGGCGAAATCTGTTTGCCTTTGCATCACAGTATTTGCGCTCTTTCCACCGCTGATAATAATGTACATCTGCCGCGATCTCTTCCCCATTTTCTGCATTGATCAAAACTGCCCTAACAGAATCTGTCCCGTAATCTAGCCCTATAACATATCCCTTCATCGAAGTAGTATTCTTTTTGATAAAAATATAAAATTAAATGTATTAGATACACTTGTTTTGTATTTGATTTTATTTCATTGAAATTTTAACCACATTAAGCGAATAGGCAGGTAATGTGATGCTACTTTTACTGCCTTTTACCCTGATTTCTCCTGTTTTTGGTGCGATATTTTGTGGCGCTTTAAATGAATTTTCGGCCGTTAAGTCTCCTTTCATCAAGGTTACAAGCTCACCTTTACCCGAAATTTTGCTTCCTTTAAAATTAAGATTTATTTCCTGAGCTTCTCCAGATGTATTTACAAGCTTCACAATAACTTCTTTCGTTTTTGCATCAGTAACCGCTGTAGCATACAATTCATGTTGCCCGGTAAGCGCTTCTCCATTCTCTTTTACCGAAAATAAATCTGTACCGCTATTTGTAGCAAACAGTTTTTGTACATAATAATTTGGCGTTCCGTAAGATGTAAGATTGTTGAACCAAATAAGATCTGGCGTCCATTGCCAACCTTCAGAGTGAGCCATTAGCGGTGCGTAAGAAGTTAAATGAACAACCTCAGCATTGCGCTCAAGACCAGTCATAAATGCAGCTTCAGATAGTGCGCATTCCCAGTTATTTTTATTCTCGGGGCTTGCAATTGCTACACTTTGCGCAGCATATTCACCAGCGAAAATTTTTGGTCCGTTGCGGTCATAACTATCATAACGAGTCGCGTTTTCACGAAACCAGGCCGGAGGCTTATAATAATGCTCGTCAATGATCTCTGCTCCTATTTTTTGCAATTCCTTCATCCCGTAATCAAAATAATCTCCTTCAGGAAATGGGCCACTTCCTGAAACTATTGTCATATCAGGATATTTCTCTTTGATCGCTGCATTAAAAACCTTGTAGCGCTCTATATATTCTGGTCCCCACTGCTCGTTACCTACTCCTATATATTTCATATTAAAAGGCTCAGGATGACCCATATCTGCACGAACTTTTCCCCAGGCAGTTTCTGTAGAACCATTTGCAAACTCGATCAAATCTAGCGCATCCTGCACATAAGGATCAAGATCTTCCATCGGGACAAGTTCGCCGGTATTAAACTGGCAGGCGATACCACAACTTAAAATAGGCAGCGGCTCTGCTCCCATG
>JBALXG010000098.1:0-8187 GCA_036961055.1 Leeuwenhoekiella sp.
CAGTTGCTTAATGTTTATGATAAGCCCATGATTTATTATCCGCTTTCTGTTCTTATGTTGGCGGGCATAAAAGAAATTTTAATTATCTCCACTCCGGTTGATCTGCCTAATTTTATAAAACTTTTTGGCGACGGATCAGATTTGGGTATCGAGATTGTTTACAAAGAACAGCCTAGCCCTGATGGCCTTGCCCAGGCATTTACTATAGGAGAAGAATTTATAGGAAGTGACAGCGTTTGCCTGGTTTTGGGCGACAATATATTTCATGGTCACAATCTAACGGGATTATTAAAACAGTCTATTATAAACGTTGAGCAAGACAATAAGGCAACGGTATTTGGCTATTATGTTCAGGATCCTGAACGCTATGGCGTAGCTGAGTTTGATGCTGATGGAAATGTTTTAAGTATAGAAGAAAAGCCTGAAGTGCCAAAGAGCAATTATGCAGTGATAGGCCTTTATTTTTACCCTAATAGTGTGGTTGAAATTGCAAAAACTATAAAACCCAGTCCCCGTGGCGAACTTGAAATAACTACTGTAAATGAGAGTTATTTAGAACAAGGCAATTTAAAGGTAGAGTTAATGGGCAGGGGATATGCATGGCTTGATACAGGGACCCATGAGTCGATGCTAGAGGCTTCCAATTTTATTCATACCCTTGAGAAACGACAAGGACTTAAAGTTGCCTGTCTGGAAGAAATTGCTTTTGAAAAGGGATATATCTCCAGAGCGCAGTTGTTAAGCCTTGCTGAGCCTTTAAAGAAGAATGCCTATGGGCAGTATTTAATAAAACGAGCAAAATAATCTAACTTCATGAATTTTCTCCCAACCAAAATCCCTGATGTTTTTGTCTGTCAACCTAAAATTTTTGAAGATGAGAGAGGCTACTTTACCGAAACCTTCCGTCAGGACAAATTAGAAGAACATCTAGGTCATGAAATTGACTTTTGTCAGGATAACGAATCAAAATCTACCTATGGAGTACTGCGTGGGCTTCACTTTCAAAGTGCACCATTTACCCAAACAAAATTAGTACGGGTACTGGAAGGATCTGTACTTGATGTGGCCGTAGATTTGCGGAAATCATCCCCTTATTTTGGTCAGAGTGTAGCTGTAGAATTAAGCGCAGAAAATAAAAAACAATTATTTGTACCTCGCGGTTTTGCTCATGGTTTTGTGGTCTTGTCAAAGACGGCAATCTTTGCTTATAAATGCGATAATTATTATCATCCGGAAAGTGAGGTAGGTCTACGTTATGATGATGCGTCACTAAATATAGATTGGCAATTGCCTAAAGCAGATCTTATACTTTCAAATAAAGATCTTTCGCTTCCTAATTTAGAGGATATAGTAATTTTTGAACCTAATGTACAGCTCTATTAATATGAATGTACTTGTAACAGGTTCAAGTGGTCAGCTAGGTTCGGAGATTAACGCACTTGCCTCACTTTATAAGGAGTATCATTTTTTCTTTACAGATGTTGAAGAACTAGATATTACCAATGAAATAGCGATAAGTGAGTATGTGGAAACACATAAAATAAATACAATCATCAATTGTGCAGCCTATACTGCAGTTGATAATGCAGAATCTGAACCAGAAATCGCAGATAAAATTAATCATATAGCGGTTAAAAATCTTTCAGCCATTGCTCGCGAAAAATCCCTGAGACTTATTCATATTTCAACAGATTATGTTTTTAATGGGGAGGGCTTTCAGCCTTATGCAACAGACCATCCTACAGATCCTGTAAATATGTATGGACTAACAAAGCGTAAAGGAGAAGAGGCGATGCGTGAGATTAATCCGCCTAACTCGCTTATTATTCGTACCTCCTGGGTATATTCCTCTTTTGGTAAAAATTTTGTAAAGACCATGTTACGTTTAGGCAGCGAAAAAGATAAGCTAACAGTTATAGCAGATCAGGTGGGCGTGCCCACATATGCAAAAGATCTGGCAGTTTTTATTCTGGATCATGCTTTGAGTGCCGCTAATAAAACAGTAAAAACCTACCATTATACTAATGAAGGTGTTTGCTCCTGGTATGATTTTGCCATTGAAATCATGGCGATGGGTAAAAGATCATGTAAAGTGAATCCTATACCTACAGCAAATTACCCCACACCCGCTAAAAGGCCATTCTATTCCTTAATGGATAAAGAATCGCTTAAAAAAGATTTTGATACAGAGATTCCCTATTGGAAGGATTCTTTAAGACATTGTATACAATTATTAGACAACTAGATGAAAAATATATTATTAACCGGAGGAGCCGGTTTTATAGGTTCTAATTTTGTCCCTTATTTTCTGGAGCATAATCCGGATTTAGTGATAATCAATCTTGATTTGCTTACCTACGCGGGGGATCTCAACAATCTAAAGGAAGTTGAAGATAATTCCAGATATACCTTTGTAAAGGGAGATATTTGCGACCGTTCTCTGGTAGAAGGGCTTTTTAAAAAATATGATATTGAGGGGGTATTGCATTTTGCAGCAGAATCACATGTTGATAATTCCATAAAAAACCCGGGTGTTTTTATAGAGACCAATGTGAGGGGAACATTCACATTGATAGATGTGGCTTATAAATACTGGATGGAAAAGCCTTTTACCTATAAAGAAGCGCATAAAAACAACAGGTTTTTACATGTTTCAACCGATGAAGTCTATGGAACACTGGGAGAAACCGGTTTATTTACTGAGGAAACTCCTTATGCTCCCAACTCCCCATATAGTGCCAGTAAAGCAAGTTCAGATATGATCGTGCGCAGTTATCATCACACCTATGGCCTTAATACGGTAATTACCAACTGCTCTAATAATTACGGACCCAAGCAGCATGATGAGAAATTAATCCCTACCGTTATTCGCAAAGCTATAAACGGAGAAAACATTCCTATTTATGGGGATGGAAAAAATATTAGAGACTGGTTGTATGTGAAGGATCATTGTAGTGGTATAAATCTAGCCTTTCATAAGGGCAAATCAGGAGAAGTATATAATATAGGTGGTCGCAATGAGCGTAACAATAATTATATTGCACACACGATTTGCAAACTACTGGATGAGCTCAAGGCAAAAGAAAATGGAAGTTATGTTGATCAAATCACTTATGTCGAGGATCGTGCCGGTCACGACCGTCGCTATGCCATAGACGCCACTAAAATTGAAAAGGAACTGGGTTGGAAGGCTGATGAAAATTTTGAAACCGGTATTAAAAAAACCATAGAATGGTACATAGAAAATAAATAATTAACTATTAAAACTATTATTATGAATTATATTAAACCAATGGTTATAGCTGAGATTGGCTGTAATCACAAAGGAGAGTTCGATATTGCTATAGAATTATTAAACTTGGCGAAGGAATGTGGAGCTGATGTAGCAAAATTTCAAAAGCGCAATAATAAAGAATTACTCACTGAAGAGCAGTATAATGCAGCTCACCCAAATCCGGCTAATTCATATGGGAATACTTATGGAGCTCATAGAGAGTACTTAGAATTTACGGTGGACCAACATGCTCAATTAAAAAAACATTGTGATAAAATTGGTCTGGAATACTCAACGTCAGTTTGGGATACAACTTCAGCTCATGAAATGATAACTTTTAAACCCAGACTCTTAAAAGTTCCATCGGCTTGTAATAACAATTTTGAGATGTTGAAAGTCTTAAGAGATGATTTTAAAGGTGATGTTCATTTATCATTTGGTATGACAACGCAGGCAGAAGAGTCAAGAATTGTGGAGTTTTTTGAAGAAACAGGTCAGGCCAAAGAGAGATTAGTAATTTACTCATGTACCTCTGGATATCCAGTCCCTTTTAAAGACGTATGTTTATTAGAAATCTCACGCTTAAGAGGTACTTATGGTGATAGAGTAAAACATATTGGGTTTTCTGGGCATCATTTAGGCATAGCCATAGATAATGCAGCTTTTACATTGGGTGCTACTTGGGTAGAAAGACATTTTACAAAAGATAGAACTTGGAAAGGTACAGATCACGCAGCCTCTTTGGAGCCAACTGGATTTAAAAAATTATGTCGTGATTTGAAGGCAACTTATGAAGCTCTTAGTTACAAAGAAAGTGAAATATTGGATATAGAAAAAGTTCAACGTGAGAAGTTGAAGTTTAGAAAGGTTTAATAGCAATTGAGAAATTATAATCCATCAATAGATTCCATAAAAGGATTACTAATAATTTTTGTGATAATTGGGCACCTCTTATTAGGTGCCCTTTCTGATAATATAATTAGGTATATGATATATTCTTTTCATATGCCACTGTTCTTCTTTATTTCTGGCTATCTACTGAATTTTAATAAGCTAAAAGAAAATAATTTTTTCCAACTTTTAGATAAATATAAGTTTAGGTTGATAATTCCCTGGATGGTGGCCGTTTCCGTATTTTTCTTGATACGGGTATATACAATGGACGAAGTGACACTAAGCTATAAATCATTTTTCACAAGTTATATTTTCCCTTTCTATCATTTATGGTATGTCCCATGCTTTCTTTTTTTTCTTTTTCTAACTTTATTTCTAATTAAATTAAAAGTAAATTTAACTTTCATGCTTTTGATCAGCTTGCTAGTTTATTTGGCTCACTTTTTTATTACAAATAAATACTATCTTTCCTTTAATCATGTTTTTAGACTTCAGTATTATTTCTATTTTGTATTTGGATTTTATTTAGTGAATAAAAATTTTCAGAAAACCTTTTTAACAGACTTTGCTAAAATTAGGATTGGTTTTCTAATTTTATTTATTTTAAATGGAATCTTATTTTATAATTTTAGCCTCAAAATATCCCCATTTTTATTCCTTTTACAAAATATTCTTTTAGCAGGGATAATTGTTAATTTTATTAGTTTACAGAGCTTTAGTCATGAAGCTCTTACATGGTTGGGCAAAAATTCACTTGGTATTTACCTGTGGCACGTAATTCCTATTATAGTTGGGTGGACATTCATTAACAACTTATACCTTTATTATGGCGTAACAATGGGACTGCTAATTATAAGCGGATTTTTCTACTATTTCTTAGTTAAATTTGCTTTTTTCAGAACTTATTTTTTCGGACTATCTTAAAAAAAATATTAAATGGCTGTAATAGCATTTGTTCCCGTTAGAGGAGGAAGTAAATCAATTCCTTTTGAAAATATTAAGCTTTTTTGTGGTAAACCTTTGGTTTATTGGACTTTGAAAGCTCTTGAAGATACACAAGAGGTTGATAAAATAGTTTTGGCGACTGATTCTAAAGAAATTAAGGAAGTTGTTGCTAGTTTTGATTTTAATAAAGTTATACTTTATTCTCGATTGCCTGAAAATGCAGTAGATACAGCAAGTACAGAAAGTGTGATGCTTGAATATATAAACAATTCAGATATTAGTAAAAGTAATGTATTTATCCTTGTTCAAGCTACTTCCCCATTATTGACCAGTAAGGATATTGCCACAGGTTTAGACACTTTTAAACAATATGATTCTGTTATTTCGTGTGTAAGAAGTAAACGTTTCATATGGTCTGAAGATGGAAAGTCTTTGAATTACGACTTTAAAAATCGCCCAAGGCGACAGGATTTTAATGGGATGCTTTTGGAAAATGGCGCATTTTACATCAGTACGGTAGACCAAATTTTAAATTCCTCTAATCGATTATATGGTAATATAGGAGTATGTATAATGCCAGAATATACTGCAGTTGAAATTGATGAGTTAGAGGATTGGATGATCGCTGAATCATTAATGAAAAGATTTATATTAAAAGATGAATCAAAGAATAATTTTGGCCAATCTATTAAGCTTTTCGTGACAGATGTAGACGGCGTACTCACAGATGCGGGAATGTATTATAGTGAATCTGGTGATGAACTGAAAAAGTTTAATACCCATGATGGTATGGCTTTTCAATTATTAAGGGAGCAAGATATAAAAACAGCCATTGTCACATCAGAAATCACAAAAATAGTTGAAAACAGAGCTAAAAAACTTAAAGTTGATTATTTGTATCAGGGAAAAAAACATGGGGGTAAGTTGAATGCGGTCCTTGAAATTTGTGAAAAGGAAAATATATCAATTGATGAAGTCGCGTATATAGGAGATGATATTAATTGTTTTGAATTACTTAGTCGAGTAGGACTTGCAGCATGTCCCTCAGATGCATTAGTTAAGATAAAAAATATAGAAAATATTATTTGTTTAACAAAAAAAGGTGGTGAAGGTGTTGTGAGAGAATTTGTAGAATTGCTAGAGCTTCATAAATTTGAACGTTAAAAAATTATTCGCGCATACTGCTGTCTATGGACTTGCTCCTCAAGTAAGTAAGGTAGCAGGTTTTTTAGCACTACCTCTTATAACTTCAGAGTTAACAGAGGTGGATTACGGAGTATATGGTACTATAACTGCATATACAGCCGCAATTTCAGTGTTTGCAGTTTTGGGTTTGCGCCTGATTCTAATTAATAGTTTTTATCACTACCCCATGCAGCATAAGTGGCTGTGGAGACAGTTATATGGATTCTTGAATCTCTGGAACATTTTCTATGCCCTCCTTTTAGGACTTGTTCTCTTTTTTGTAATTCCTACAGAAGCTTTAAACAATAAATGGGCTATAATTTTTCTTATTATTGGTCCATTTATATTTTTTGGACAAACAGCCACAATTGGCTTAACTTTTTATCAACTGCGGCAGATGCCAGGTCAAGTGGCTTTGAGAAGTGCATTGTCGGGATTATTGACCGTATGCTTAAATATCCTCTTCATTGTTAAATTTAAACAAGGATATATGGGGTGGTTCTGGGCGAATTTTATTTCAGGTATACTTTATAATTTTAGTTATTGGCATCCCATAAATATTAAATATAAACTTTCTCCAATTTATAATTTCAAGTGGCGATTAATAAAAAGATCCTTAAAAATAAGTTTTCCAATTATTCCTCATCACTATTCTTCATTTCTCGTAGATGGTTCAGATCGTGTCGTGATGGATCTTACAAATGTGCCTGTTTCCAGTATTGGTAAATATAATATCGCATACTCGATAGGTAATATGTTTAACGCTTTGGGTATGGCTGCTGGTTACGCAATGGGTCCTTTGATGAATCAGATGTACAAAGATAAGGATGATCTAGGTGCCAGAAATATAGTATTTACAATGCAATTAACATTCTTTGCTCTTTCCTTTCTAGCGAGTATATGGCTAAAAGAAATTTTTCAAATAATGGTTAAAAATGAAGAACTTAGTAAAATGTACTATTTGGCAGTTATTATAGCGATGTCATATAACTATCGACCCATGTATTTAGGAGCTGTTAATAAGCTGTTTTACCAAGAAGAAACAAATAGCTTATGGAAATTGACATTAGGTGCAGGTTTTATTAATCTCGTTCTAAATTTTCTGCTTATACCTATTTTTACATATGAAATTGCAACTGTAACTACTTTTCTAGCTTTCATGTATATGGGCTATGCTGGATATTTTTCCCCTAAATTCAAAAAATTTAATAAAGTTAATTATTATCCGTTATGGTGGATGAGTGCAACTATTGCTTTAACTATTTTAGCATTTATCGTGGTGGAATTTTCTATTATACTAAAAATTATAATATCCGTACTTTTTAGCTGTTTTTTGGGGGGCTTATTATTTAAATTAGTTAATTCTAAAAAATAGACTTAATGAATTTTGAAAGAAGAAAAAATATAATAGATTTTCTAAACAAAGCAGAGAATCGATATCCTGTTAATGAATGGATTCTGAATGATGTTGAATTTTGGCCTATAATAAGAATATGTGTTTTTTTTAATGAATATCACAGAGATGACAATCTTGCGGATTCTAAACTAAAAACATTTTTAAAAGCATTTTTTAAACTTCTTGGGTTTGCCTATTTATATGGTCTATATAATATTATTAAATTAAAATTTAATAAAGTAGATTTTTTATTTGCTGGCTTTGAAAGTCATAGAGCTATATTAGAGATGACTTCCTTTAATAAATATTTTGATCCTATTATGGATGAAATAGAGTTACGGAATAAGAAATCAATGTTATTTGAATATTTACCTAATTCTCCTTCTACAGCAAAAAGGATGTACAAAAAAGAGAGAGTTAAAAATATTCATAATTTAATTTATTATTTCAAGGTTAGATCCAGTGAAATTAAATTTGAGGATTTTGTTTTAAT
>JBALXG010000099.1:0-8069 GCA_036961055.1 Leeuwenhoekiella sp.
GGAGTGTTTTCTTGAGGCAGAGATTAATCACCTACTTCCCCGCTGCAACTGCGGCGATGTAAACCAGTGCGAACTCTGGTGCAGAGCAAAAGCAAGATTCACCAGAAACCCACCTAGTGATTAATAAATGGTAACGTTAAAGTATAACCGCAGTAGCGTGTAATTAAGAACTTAAATAACTAAAAAATGACAGACGTAATAAAATACCTTGAAGAAATTAAGGAACATCAAATGAATACAGTACAGTTAGCAAGAAGTACAGAAGTTTACAAACTTGCAGATAAAGCCTTAAAAGCTATTGCTGTTATACAGTGTTCTACACAGTTAAACGCTGGTTTCAAAATAGGCGACAAGGTTGTTTCTAAATACGGAAGGATTTGTGAGATAATAGACTTCCCAAAGCACGGACACGCAAGGGTAAGGAATGACGTTGGTGGTGGAATATGGCAACCAGATATAAACGAACTTAAATTACATAAAAGCGTTTAATTGTTTAGAACGGTCAGCTAAACGCCGTTTTAATGGCTTTTAGGTGATGTTATCATTTATTTTTTGATCGGCTTAGGATAATTCCAGGCATCATTTACCCACTCTTCCTTTGGGATGTAATCTTCCCACTCATCTACAATCATAATTTTAAGCCTGGTGAGTGGGAACCAGCGAACGAGATAGGTATTGCGGCTGTCTCGGGTAAGGTAAAGATCATCCATACGCAAAGGCATAGGTAGAAATTCATAGGCAAACTCACCTTTATCACAAGCCTCTTGCAAACGCTGTTTACCTATTTGCTTAAGCAGCTCTTTGATCTCTTTTTTATTAAAATTTGCTTCCTGCATGAAGACTAAATTAAGTCATATAAGGAAACCCGTAAACAGAACAACAAACTTTTAATATATTTACAATAATGAACTATTATAGAGATGGATATAACGATGGTTACCTGGTAGGTAAAGGAGACCGCAGATATATTTTTATCATTGGGATCTTAATCGGTATAGGAATTGCTCTTTTAATTAACTTAATTATACTTTTATAAATCAGCATTATGGCAAAAAACATTTACGAATTAGAACTTCATGAAAGTCTAAAAGTATATGAATCTTCAAATACCGAAATTTTCGTTATAAGAGTTCCAGGAGGCTGGATATATGATATTTCTAAAGATAAAAAATCAGGTAAATCATATACTCATACGAATTTTGTTCCTTTCCATAAAGAATTCAAAGAAAAATCCAGAAGTACAAAAATTAATGTAGATAAATAATGAAAAAACTACTACTACTTTTATTCTTAGCCGTGGCCGGAACCGGCATCGCTCAAGTAAAACTTAGTGATGATCCTAGTGTGTTAATTTTAGAGGCTGAGCAGTTGATGAATCAATATTCAGACGGTAACTCTATGGCTACGATGAGACTTGATAAAGCGCTCAAAGCAAGTCCCAATAATGAAAAAGCTAATTATTTACGGGCTAAGGCTTTTATGAGTGCCCGTTCCTACAGACATGCAGATGAAAGCATTACTAAGGCGATAGCTGTAAACCCGCTTAATTTGGAGTACCGCTGGATACGGGTTTCCTGTAATATAACAAGTCACTCTTCTATAGATGATTTTAAAAAGGCAATTGATGATCTTAGATATATTAATTCAATTGAGCCATCAAATGCTAAAGCTTATGCAAATATATCTATTGCTGAGAGTAACATTGCTGAATATTGGCAATACAAAGATTCTAGTCAGGAGAATAAAATAAAAGCGTTACAGCATTACCGTTTAGCATTAGAATCTGCAAAGAAAGCCATATCATTAGATGACAAATACGAAGACTTAATTAATGCAAAAAGTCTTGAGCAAAGCATAGTAGAAACCACGAACTAAAAGTCTTTAATACCCCTTAATACTAAGCCACCTTCGCAGGTGGTTTTTTTATTTAACATTTTTTTTTAAATTTGCTTGATGCCTCGTGATATAGATCTGCAACAACGCAAACGCCAGACCATTTTACAATACTTCCAGGAGCTGGATACCGCTAAGGAGTACGGTGTAAAAAAACACACCACAGTCTGGTGCATCGCAAAAACCGCAGATCGTTTTTTTCTCGCACCCAGAAGCATTGAGCGTTACATTTACGGGATCTAATTTATTTGATCATATAAACTGCTTTGAACCCTTCCTGTATCAATTTGATCTTTTACAACATCTACTTCCATATTTTCAAATTTCATATTATTATATAAAGCCTGTGCAGAGGCATCATTAACGCTGCATTCATACCGTTGCACATACAATAGAGCCGCTGTACCGGTCTCTACAGGGTTAAAACCTGTACGCCTCATCTCACTAAAGTAATTACCACTACCACCCTGAAAACAAGCATTTATTTTTGTCAGAAGATCCAGAAACCCTAAAGCCTTATTTTGCATCTTAGATCCACGTTTGCTATCTGCAAAAGTTTCATAGAATATATACACATCAACCTGCATACGCAATTGTTGTACACGTTGACCCTGATCATTTGCGTTAAGGATCCTATAAGCAAAAAATACTGCAGGGGTTTTAAAAGGATGTTCCTCTGCCAGGAATCCTACTTGCTCAGCCCAGAGATCTACATGTTTAATTTCTGGTAAATTGTCTGTTACTCGTTGTTCATGCTCCAGATAGAGCTGTTTAAGATTTTCCATTTATTTCGTATTTAAATGAGCTTTAAAGCGCGTTGCAATGGTTTTAAAAAATAGACTTTCTATGTGAAGGTTAAAGCTGTGAGATTCTCCCATAAATTGCCGTTTTGGGATGGTAAATGTAAAATGCGTTTTTTTTGTAAGTGCCATTCCCTTCCATTTATCCTGCCCGGTTCTCTTGTACATATACCAGAAATACCCCCTCATTTTTTTGGTAACGGGAATATTGACAATCCCACCCTCATTATGTATCTGAGCATGCTTTGCACTTGCCGTAGCGACTACACGCTCAGGAGTGCTTTCAGATATATGTGCAGAATCGCGAAGCTCTGCAGATTTTACCAGGATAGCCCGACCCGGATCTGCATCGTTTTTACGACCTTGCCACGGCACAAAGCCTGTATCTGTAAAGCCTTGCTTTTCAAAATTGCTCAAAATGAAGTTGATCATCTCGACCTCTGCAATAGTTTGAGCATCTTTAATTAGCTCTTTGCCTATAGCCTTAAAATCAGGTATTTTATTTTGCATGGCATTAAATTTGTATATTTGTCATCTACAATATGGGGGCGCGAGGGCGAAAGTCATCAAGCCCCCTCCTTTTTTACTTCACCAGTTCAATCAACTTTTCAAACTTACCAGCAATTATATCATCACGTTTTAATTCAATTGCTTTTGCCTTATAGGTAAAAAAGACACTCTTAATTTTCTTGCCCCGGTTAGGGCTTATGCGGTTCCTTAATTCTATAATAATAGTGCTGAGATCAATACTTTTAATTTTATCCAGGCTAAATACTACAGTATAAGATTCAAGATTACCCATTTGCTTTTTGGCACTGGTAAAGCCATTCTTAATACCCATATTAGAGGATATACCTTTTAAATCACCCACAATGCCATTAATTTCAAACTCAGGGTTCTTGTACCCCTTTTTTATTGTAGCGTCAATATGAGGCCTTATTTTCACCTTGGCGGCTAGCTTATCTACTAATACTTTACCTGCTTGCATGTTGATAAAAATATCAGCAGGATCTGCCCATACTGAGAGCTCAAGAGAACCTTTGCCCTTTTTATGTACCTCGCTATACATGGGTAGATTTTCCTTGAGACCCTCAAAAGAGGTTCTTATTTTGCCCACTTCCTTTTTAGGGAAAATATAATACGGGTGTTCAGTATCTACAGGCTGTGAAGTTTTACCAGGGTTATTGTGAAAGCCTAGTGTAGGATCACCTTCAGGAGTACCTGATATGGCCTGTTTATCAGTTTGCACTACATAGCATCTGCAGTTCCATCCATTGGGAGGATACCATTTATCCCAAAATCGGTCACCTATTGGCTTAATAATATCAAGCAATTCAGCATGATCTTCGCGCACTCGATCATCTTTGGCCGTTTTATACTGCAGGTTGGGATAAAGCCCTTTTTGCTCTTCATATTTACCCCACTTTTCAGCCATTGCACTGGCGCGCTGAAAGGTCTGTAATTCAGTCTTGAGATAATTCTGGTTGTATTCAATATCCAGTTTTAAGGCCTCCTTTTTAAAATCTGCAAAGCTGCGGCGGTTACCGGTTTCATCCTTTAGGAGATAGTTGAGAAAGGCCTGCTCCTGATAGGTTTTTGCTGCAGAGAACCGAAAAACATTTTGCTGCAGTTTAAGCTTACGTTCTCCGTTACGATCATAGTTATAGAATTCTTTCCCATATCCCTTAGCAGCTGCTCCAGAGAGATCACCATACATTTTACGCACCAGCTCTTCATCAAGATCTGCAGCTTTTAATTTACCCTCGTGCAGATCTTTTGCGATACGCTCTATAAGTTTTGAGTAACCACTTAATTCGACCGCTTCAATTGAAGTGCTTGAACCAGGATAAAAAGCTGAAATCTCACTAAAGGCTAAAGCGTTTAAGGCTTTGGATTGGCCTTTTTTTTTTCGCCCGGTGGGGGCGTTGGATCTGGAATGATGGATTGCTTTAATTCTGATATTGGGATCCCGGTTTGCTCAGTCAGATATTTAATGTCAACCTGGTACCCGGCACCAGATAATTTTACAACAGTTTCTATAAGTTCCTCCGGAGTGAGCTCTTTAGACTCGTCCCAGTCAAAGGAATAGTTTGACAAACCTTTATAAGCCGGACTTATTTCTTCAAGCCTCCATAGCAGCTCATCATTGATCAAATAGCTGATATCAGTTTTGTCTGAATCGTGGCGATCATCTGCCACATCCTGCATAACTCTAAGGCTACCATAGGTGCCAGATTTATCATTAGAATTTGTGGTACCATCCTGCCCCAAAATGCCTTTTGACATTTCACTGTTCATGCGTTTTATAAGATCGTCAAATACCGCTTTAGCATTTGCACCATTGCTTTGCATGACTTCAATCTTTTCCTGCCCTTGCAGAACCGCCCAGTGGTTATTAACCATAGAGGCCATCATTTCGGCTAATTCACGATGGCGGGTATCGCTAAAACTATCTGTTGTTACCCAGCGAGGCGGGATGCCGTACTTCTCACAGAATTCTGTCCAGGCGGCTTTTGCAAATTTCTTAGCCAGGGCATCTGGTGCAATATCTTCAAGGATTCCTAAATCATCATTGGTACCTACTTGTATATAAAAGGGCTGGAAAACACCCTCCTTAAACTGATATCCCGTTTCATCGCCCACCTCTTTAACAATAATACCTTCTCTGAATAATACATTTTGAGAAGGAATAAAATTTGTGGTCTTTAGCTGGAGTGTGTCCGGATCTAAATCCCAAAGTTCAATAACACTAGATCCCCAAAATTTAGCTTTCATTGAGTGATACAAAAAGCGGTTAAACCATTGTGATTTAAAAAGCTTGTGAAGCTCGGGGTTTTCCTTTCCTGCGACATCTACAATTTTAAACTTGGCACCCATTATTTTGAGGATTCGTGTCTGTATATCTGCCTTCAGGTGCAAATCTCTGGTAATAGACCTGTAGACATCCATTAAAGGTGCACGATTAGGACTTTCAGTAAGGGATGCTAATAATACAGCCTCTTTCCAGGTCTTTATGCTTTGTACGCTTAAAGATTGACTTTTAGGCAGTATAATATTAGATGGCCGGTTCTCCCGGCTATGGCTATATGATTTCCCTATTTTGCTGTTTTGTTTGGCCATTTTTATAAGTATAAATCTTCATTCTTTGAGTTACCCCAAAGCACTTGTTTTTCTTGTACCTCCTCCAGAACCGGCAGGTCCGGATTATCATTACCATCACGCACCGCGTTAAGCCATTCTTTGACCTCGTCATAATCTTTCACAAAATCTGAAGGCACTTTTCTGGCTGCATTTCTTCTTATGAGGCGATAAGCCACAATACCAGATATCGCCCAGGTTATTAAATCCCTTCCTTCATAAACAGCTGGAGAAAATATAGTGTCAATATCATAGCGTTTGCGAAGCTTACTTTTTACATAAGCTATGGCCTGTTTTTCTATGATTTGAGTCGCCTCAATATCTTCCTGCTCGCTTTCATCGATGTAATCTTCAAAAACCCTGGTCTCAAGATCCTCTCTGCTGATAAATTGAAATGCTATGGCCATTAGTATAAATGTTTGCGTTGAACTCTCCCGGTAGAAATAGCCCCACCACGGCTTGAATAAATATGTTTGCTTAAAAAGCTTATGCATTGCTCATCCCCATCAGGAGCATCATCATGCCCTTTATAACCTGGCTCTATACCAAAAAGTTGAGCAAGGCCTACCTGAGTATCTTTATGAGATTTCATTTTCTCATTATACCAGATCCTGCCATTCTGATAATAAGGGTGCATGGAGACCATACGGTCATATTTTTTCACGCGTGGTGTATCTATTCGTCCCATGCGCAGATCAACCTGGTGAGCTTGCTCAGCATCAGAGATTGTTCGTTGTACTTCATCATTCCAAAATTGGCTTTCATGTTGCCAGTGAATGAATGCACCTGAAGGAAGGTTTTTTTCAAAGTCGCATATGAAATCAAGAGCAGCTCTCATCTTTGTCTTTTTTACAAAAGATGTGATGTAATAAAACTGCTTACTTTTAAGACCCCATATACGCACGGAATTATAATCTGCAGTCGCCGTACCGGCGTAAGCAACATCCCAATGGCCTACAATCATTTCAAAGTGATCTATCCTGGGTAACTTAGTCCAGTTGATCAATTCATTTTTAAATATCTTACCCTCTACATGCGGCTCATTGTTGTATTCTGCTAATACTGGTAAGATGCCAAGCTCCTCCTCCAGATACCGGTAGTAATCATCATTATACTTTTCACTCCATCGTGGTTTATAGGTTACAGGGTCATAAGCTTTAACCTCATGAACTTTCCATTTAGGATTAAGTTCCTGGAGCTTCTTTTGTATCATTATAGGATAGGGGGCGTTATTGGACTGAATAAAGCGTCTTATTTCACCATCCATAGTCGGGATAAGATCTTGCAGAATCCACGTTACCGTTTCGTCCTGCCGTTTCTCATTTTTAATCGTTTCTTTCGTTTCGATATCATCTGGCACTAACATATTAGGCCGTTTATCTTTAACTCGTAAACCTCTTACATTTTGCCCCTGCCCAAGAGCCTGACCGATAAAGCCGGACTTTGTCACAAAAAAGGCCTCATCCCAACTACCATAGGTTTTTTGCTCGCCTAAATCGTGAATTATGCGTGGATTTTGTTCAAACTCAGCCCTTAAATCTGCAAGAAGCTGGACGGCCTTTTTTTCACTATTACCAATAATCACAAGATAAACCGGCTCGCCTCTTAAGTGAAGCCAAAACGGGATAAGAATGTCTGTAGTCACAGATTTTGCCAAGCCGCGACCCCATTGTGCGAAGCCTTTAAACTTGGGGTCACGAGCCACCATGTTAGCAAATTCTATGTGAAAGTCGGCACTCTTAGCGGTGGCATAATGAGGAAAGTAATATTGCACCATATAGGAATAATCTCGTTTACAGCGTTCTATTCTGGCTTTTTGTTGATCCTTAGTTTCATTAGGATCTACAGAGCCACCAGAACTGCGAATAAGCTTGATTTTCTCAAGGATGCGCTTTTGCGCTATTTTATCGGCCTGCTTCAATGTCTTTGCTGGATATTATGCGGTTTTCTTTAATGTGGTTTACTTTGTTTGTGGCAAAGTCAAAAAACAGGTTGGTCACTATTTTCACCCGGTACCGGTCGTGACCTATTTTGCGATGCCTTACAACCTGGCCTAATTCATAACCACAACCTTTTTTAAGCAGGTATGCACCAAGCTCAAGCTGCCATGTTTTTAATGAAGCCCTGTTCCAGAGCAAATTCAAAAGCTTTTTAAACATATTTATCGGTATTTTAGAGCGATTTCGTTAATGTGCTCTTCAAAGAAATCAAGTACTTTAGGTTGCAACTTTGCAGGCA
>JBALXG010000009.1:0-18841 GCA_036961055.1 Leeuwenhoekiella sp.
TAGGAACCCGTACTTTTTAGGTAGGGGTTCGATTTTCTGTCCGCTTTTGGCGGACAAAAGGCGAAGCAAGAGGATAACACGCGCTGCGATGTCATGATTTATAAACGCCTTATTTTCAGTTACTTAATTTTCGTGAGAGCTATGCCATCTATGAAATTTGCGACAAATGCTCTGAAAACCCAAGTAAACAGGCAATTTTTTGCGACAAAATCACTAAAAAACAGAACTATTATGAAGCCGTTTATCAGGATCAGGATCAAACGAAAACCAGCTAAAAAGTTTCAGGAATTTTCAAAGAAAAACTTTAAAACCCATTCGGAAGCGATGGAAGCTCTGCTGGATTTTTTTGAGTATAACGGAGTCTCCCCTAAAGAGGAATTGGGGGTATAAGCAGAACGCTTAAAGCGTTTATCAAAAAGCGAAATGATGCTATAATTGCCATCATGAAGAACATGGGAAAAAATCTAACAAAGCCCACAACGGCTATGTTAGAATCTTTATATGTTCAGGCAACTGAAACAAAAGAGGAACCTTTAATTGTGGTAAATTAAATCTATAAGGAAAGCACCCTACGATTTGAAGACTGGGATGGTTAAGAATTTTAATGTTTAGCTAAAATAAAATTCCTTTAATTCAGTGAATTTTTTAATTACACTTTTTGGACAAATCAAATCCCAAACACCTTTTAAATTAACAATTATAAATTTTAAAAGCTATTATGAAAATCTTAATTCAAGTTGAAAAACTAACTATGTTTCTTGGGGTATCTATTTATTCTAACGTTTAAACTTAAAATAGTGGTGCTTCCTTCACAATAATGCTACTTGATTTGGGTATGTAGGGATACCTTCTTAGCACTACCTTTGGCGCGGTTACTTACAATATATTCCATTTCAGAGATATCGCAGTTATATTTGGACTCTATGGATTAGCAAAAGGAAACCGAAAACTGATGCGTATAGGAATCATACTGTTTGCACATGCTATTATGGACAGAGCAATTGCAACAGGTTTGAAATACTTTGATGGATTTTGGCATACAAGTTTAAGTACAGAATCATTTTTGTGATTAGTAAACACAAGAAGAGATGCCACTAATAAAGATGTATAATAGAAATGGCGGCGAATAGACTAATTTAAAAACCGCTGTTTACCAGCAAAAATCTGGTTAAAACATTAAAAAATTCATAATTTTAAGTACACCGCTTCGGTTATAGGAGACCGATGCCCACAATTCGAATGATTGTGCTTATTAGGTCATCATATCCACTGCTAAAACAAAAATGACTTTAATTAATTAATTTATTAAAGTCATTAGATCATATTGATTTTAAAAGATTAACCCTTAAAAATCTGTATCAGAAAGGCGATTAATATACTTACTGCAAGCCCAATATTGACCTTGGCAAAATCCTTAATGATCAGGTGATAGGTCCTTTTTAATTCCTTTTTTCGTAACAGGTAACTTATGGCGATTTCCCTTCCGGCCAAAACACCTACAAAAGTCCAGGTTGTGCTCATAGGAACATTATTCAGCATGGTAAAGAAGTAGAGTAATAAGCCATAACAGCCATCAATTATCGTAGCAGACCTTATGTGCTGAGTGTTATATTTTTGGTTTACAATTCCTTGTATTTTTCCGCCTTTAGCATTAAAAATATAGGCCATTATCAGCAAAATCACGCTTAAAGATATTGTGATTTCCATGCCTGATAAGTGTCTGGGTAAAAACACAAAAATATTTGCAAAATCCTGAATAAGCCATTGGGACCATAAAAATCCAGTAGAAAACCATTGCGCAACAAGCCAGTACTTTCTTTGTTTCTTCTTATCCATTAAACGTATGGAAGCAGGAGATTCAAACTTTTTGGCTATAATTAGGTATAGAAAAAACGCGACCACAAAAGCCAGTGAATACCCAAAGATAGATTTAAGGATCATTTTTTCAATAAGCTGGCCGGTAGAGAAAACGCTTAATATCATGAAAGTGGTACTTACAGGAATACCAAATCGGGTTATTATCAGTAAAGCAATTGGCGCTAAAAGATACCACCATGGCATAGGCGTGGGTAAAGGTATTTCAGACAGTCTGCCATAAGATACATCGCCCAAATTTATATGCCAACCGTACAAAATGGTAATGCACAGTATTGAGCCGGCATAAGCCCAAAGAAACCACCATTTTATTTTGGCATTAGAAGCAATAAACGTTCCCAGAGTTTGTATGACGTCATTTGCTATAACGGCATAGGCAGCGATTAGAAATCCAGAATAGTATATTAGTTGATCCATATAAAACACTTTTGCTTTGTAAAAATCCTCTTGCTAATAGCCATAAAGGGACAGTGAAAATTAGATCAAATTTTGCTGCAAAATATTCTTATTTAAAGAAATAGAGTGCATGATTTTTAACATCTGGTTAACGGGAATAGTTAATACATTTGATAATATATTCTACTAAGAAATGCTTGTTTTAAGGATTTTGGTTTTTGCTATTTTGATGGGCTCTGGTGTTTTACATGCAGCTCCGGTCAGGACAATTAGTATCCCGGAATCATGTAGTCATAAAATTGTAAAATCAAATAGTTTTAGTAGCAATAAGGGTGCTTTACTACTTGTCGCAAAATTAAATGCAGAAAGTGTTTTTTTGCAGCATACTGTACCAAAGCCTACATTAGATTATACTTCATATAACGGCAGGAATACATCTTCAATAGACGAACGAATAAAAGTCAGTTTAATCTATCTTAGGTGTGGTGATAACATAGATTTGAAGCTGGCAAGTCATTCTATTCCTTATCCTTTTCACGCCTTCCCTTAGATTTAAAAGTAGTTTTCATAGTGGGATTGAAAAGCTTTTTTCTTTCCCTAATACTTGTTGGTTAGCACTTGGCTAAGCAACAGGAAAGTTTGTATCATGACTTTTAATTAATCTATAAAACAGTTTTAAACTAAAATTAATATCACTATGAATACTCAATATATAATAATTTGTCTGGTCATAGTAGGGAGCATTTGTATACCTTACTTTTTATTTATCGTTGGCGGAAAGAGTAATGTAAAGAATATTGACTCTAAAATAAAGGATGAACTTGCCAAAAATAATCTGAACATATCTGAGTCAGAAAAATGGCGTACCAGCTACATAGCAATTGATGAAATTCAGAAAAAAGCTTTGTTTTTTAAAAGTACAGAACCTGAAAATACAATACATTTAATGGATTTAAACCTGATCAAAGGATTTGAAATAATTGAGAAAAGAAGAGCTATAAAAATTAAGGATAAAAATGATATGGTACTGGAACACCTTGAGCTTAAGGTCCTTTTAGTTAACGGTGAAATCCTTTTTCTAAAATTCTACGATGATATTCAGGATCAATATGAAGATTATGAGATGCGCAGGATTGAGAAATGGAAGGCAATCCTTGTTAAAACCATTGTAAAGATACCTGAGAAAAAGGTAGCCTAATGTGGTGCTTAGCGCTGTTACCTGATACATCTTCATCATTAGATTTCTATCCCTTTTACTTAATCACAGTACCCGTTTTAAGATCAAGGGATAGCCATACCTTCTACAAAAAGAAAAGGGACAAAGGTGTGTTGTCAACTTATTTTTAGAAAATCAAGGGATTTAAAAAAAGTAAATGCTCCGTTAGGATTTTATATATTCAACACTAGTTTTTACTTTGTCAAAACTAAAATTAATGGAAACTAAATTATTAGCATAGAAAAATCAAGTTTTTTTAACCGTAGGCGCCTTCGATCATCCAGTATTTGTTGTTGATATAGGAGATAGAGAAGCATCTGCATCAGATACCTTAATTCTTATTCACGGGTTTCCAGAGTTTTCCTATAGTTTTCTAGTACACGATATCGCATTTACAATCTCACTTTAAACGTATTTTTTGTTGGGATTCTTTAGGATTTGGGTTTTTCGGGTAGGCCAAATGAAAAGTCTACTTATTCCATATACGAACATGCAGATGTTGCTTTAGAGGTCTGTAAGCAACTTTGTATTTCTGGCGCTCATGTCGTCGCTACGATATGGGTGATATCATATTTTCTGAAATTCTCTGCTGCATACATCTCAAGCGTTCCTTATTTGATGACAGAATGTATTTTGTCTGCTACATTTACCAATGGCGGCATGGTGAAGAGATACGCACACATGCGCTTGGGTCAGATAATCCTACTTTCACCTCTAAAAAGTCTACCGGTTAAAATTTTAGGAGTTAATTATCAATTCTTTAGATTTAAAATCTTCAGCGCTAATGGTAATAAAGATATGACGAATGAAAATATCCAAAGTATGTTTTTGCAATTCTTCGACAATAAACCAAAAGCTGTAATTTGGAAAGTAGTATAATACTTTAAAGAACGGTATCCATTTGAGCAAGTAAGATAGCTGCCTATTTTAGGACAGCTCGATACACCTACTCATATCGCATGGTGAATAGATGCTAAAAATAATTTCTTATAATCGGCTTTATATATAAAAGAAAACATTTCCCCACAGGCTAAAATAACATTAATGAAAGGATTAGGACATTTCTGTCAAATTCAAAATCCGCTTCTATGGAGTGAATAAATTCTGGATTTCTGGAAATCGATAAATATTGAAAAGGATATGACAAAAATTTTCGCTTTAATGTTACAAAAGATAGTTGATTCAAAACCATATAACCTGCTCGATATATTTGATCAATGTTACATCTGAGATTGAATTTATTTATTTTCTTTCATTGCTCATCCAATCTCAATTAAGATCCATACTTAGCAGCCATGTATTAAGGTCTTTAAAATCCATACAGCAATCCGATTTATCGATGCATTTTGAATTTTCTGTTAAGAAAAAATCAGTGGTTTTTCTTCCTGCTGTATCACGATCAAGATACAGCTCAACCGTTTTATAGTTATCAAAAAGGGGTAAGGCCTTTTTAGCAAAAGCAATTGAGTTTAATATTAGGAAATCCGCTTCCCGTTTTAGATTGGGGTGAATAGTAATCAGGGATAAAAGGTCAAACATGCCTTCCAGAACGATAAGTGATCTTTACCTTTTTGATTTCAATTTTTGATTCCTTAAAACTGGTTTGCGGCTTTAAAGGCTCATTAAAGTTAACCGTTTTAAGTTTCGTCAATATTTCTAATGCCTGACTTACCGATACTTTTGAAAGCGCACAGATCAGATCAATGCTGTTGCCACCAATTCCCAGGCCGTGATCATACCATCGGTTTAGTTTTTTAGAGACTTTAAAGGAGGCCTGGTTTTCTGACCGCAGCGGACTTAAGTACCAGGCTTCCTTTTCCAAATTGCGGGTAGGAAAGTGCCCTAAAAATTCCAGCACCTTTTCGATTGGTATTTTTCTGGCTCTTTCACAGGTTAGTTTTTCTGTTTTCATCTGTAAATTGTTTAAAAACTCCAAAACATCCTACCATCTTACCCAGCCCAGTAAATACAAGGCTTTACGGCCTGGGTAGGTTCTTTTTTCATCCCACCCATCCTACCACACATTTGGGGTAAGATGGGTAGGATTGTGGTAAGATGATGCTTTGAGATCCTACCACAAGTAATCCCACTGTTTATAGGGCCTTCGAAGATTTGTGGTAGAATGGTAAGAGGATTTACTCTTTTTTCTTTCATCAGCCTAGTTCGTAAGGTGATTCTATAAACTTTCGCTTCGCTAAATAGCCATAAATCCTGCGTTGCGGGTGTTTGATCTTTTGAAACCCAAAGCCGGACAGGGCACGCCCCAGGTTGATCTGGCTGATGCGTATGTTCAAACAATTAAGGCTTACCATAATATCTGTAGCCGTGACAAAATCCTTCTCTTGGGTAGACTTTTCATAGTACTTGGCAATAAGCTCCTGCTCGGTGGTCATTTTGGTATACCGCTGATTACGCTCCTCATTCTCATTAACATCCTTTACCGTGAGCTCCGGATTGAATGTGGGATCCTTATACGCCAAATGATAGGCCTGAGCCCATACATCCCGAATGTTGACCTGCTTTTTATAATCAAAATCGATAGGGCCCATCAATTCAAAACACAACCAACGCACCGACCCCGTTTCATCGTTCAGAAAGGAGGACATATTGGTCGACCCCATAAAAGAGCAAATCCTTGGCAGGATGGTATTCTTGCGGTCATAGGGCAGTCGTTCATTGATAAAGGTCTTGGAGAAAAAAGCTTTAAGTGCATTCACGTCATTCTTGGAAAGTACGGCCAGCTCATCCAGGTTGTAGAGAAAGTTTCTGCACAGTTGAATACGAGCGTCCTTATCACTATTGATATCCTCAGCCATATACTCAGAGAGTTCCGGCGGACAGAGGTAGCGGCACCAGGTGGATTTCCCCGAGCTCTGTCCGCTGTGGCTGATAATGAGTGCCTGCTTGTTAAAATAAGCAGGCTCCAGGGCACAGCGGATAGCCCTGACCAGCCATTTCTTGAAATGATACACAAATACCTTGTGCTCGTAGAGAGGTACAAAGGAAGCCAGCTTTTCGATATGGTCTATCCCATCCCAGGATTCCAGAGATTCAAAATACTCCCTGATCGGATTGTAGGTATCGATAAGTTCAGACTTGATCAGGATCTCCAACTTTGCAGAGGTGATATCAATTCCGGCCTTGGTCAGTTCAATGATCAGCGAATTCAGATTCAGATAGCTCCATTGCCGTTTCCTCTTTATGGAGATTTGGAAATCATGAGAGATCTCATTGTAGAGAATGTCATACTTCTCAAACAAGTATTCCATGGCGTAATCATAAACCGTCTTTTTCTTGGGATCGGCTACGTGGTAGAGTTTGTGATTTTTCATAGCTAAAGTTCTACAGGTCTATGAAATTCTTTGCTCTTTAGATTGATGCGCAATGGAATCCTTTACATCTGAATCTGAAAACTTCTTGTTTTGCAGCAACCATTGCTCGAGCTCTTCTCGTTCAAAGTAAATAAGTTTACCATTTGGTTTACTGTGAGGAATCATTCCTTTGGAAGTTAATCTGTAAAGGTAGCTACGGGATATACCCGTATAGTCACAAGCTTCTTCGAGGGTAAGTACTCTTTTAGAAGACAGTAAAAGGTTTTCGATCCTTTCCAGCCTTTCGTCTAATTTAATTGTGTTCATCGTATTCGATTTTAAAGGTGAATAGTGAACAAAGCGCCTTGTTTGTTTTTATTAGAATTCCTGAACTAAAAGTAGAAAGCATAAGGGATCTGATGTAAAAAAACATGAAATAGTTATCCACAAATAACTGTTGGTCAATACTATATGCCCATTTAAATCCAAATGATATCAAATTTATTATGTTCAATTTTAACTATACCCCAAATGGTATCAAATCACCACAAGCATAAGTGGTGATTTTATTCTCAAAATGGAGTTATTAACAGCAAATAACAGGTAAACATCAAAATAGGACGTAGAGAAGGGATCAAATCTTCTAGGCGTCTAAAAATATACAATGACTTCTAAAAAATGTTTGGAGGTGGTAGAACATCTTCTAAAAAATAGTATTTCTTAAAAAGATGAGTTTAATATTTGAATTGTTGGCCTATAAGTTTTATTCTCCGGAAAAATTGATAATAGCTTCTAATGCTTCATCTGCATTCTTATGAATGAAATTACCTTGGTAACCAATTGTAGTGCTTAAATGTGTATGTCTGTACAATTTTTGTAACATTTGGGGTGATACTTTATCTCCGGCAATATTTCCAAAACTATGCCTTGCAATGTGATTAGTTATTTTTTTATCAATTTTCGCAAGTTTAGCAATATCGGCTAAATTGGAATTTAGCCTTTTGATTGAGGTCTTAATTTTTGAGTAAACGGCTTTTGAATCGTTGTTTGGAATCTTTTTAAGTTCTGGAAAAATATAATCTGAATTATATCTTTTGTCTTCAATATAGTTCTCAAGAATATTTATAACTGCATTGGGTATTTTTAATGAATCGGCCTTATTATTCTTATTCATTTTATAGTAAAGTCTATTACCTATAATGTCATTCCATCGCATGCGTAAAACATCTGAAATTCTGATTCCAGCAAGGTAAAATGAGAAAAGAAAGACATTTCGAGTATGCCAAATGGCTGATCCTGGTTCCAGATCCAGCTCTTCAATTTTACGAATCTCAAGTTCATCTAGTCCTATTTTTATTGTCTGGGGGTATTTTATTTTTATTTTATCTTTTCCAAAAGGATAAAATTTGCGATCAACTATATTTTGACTAATCGCATTGTTGTAAAGCAAGCGAATCATTACCAATATGTTCATTACCGATCTCTCTGACAAACTTGCATTAGTGCGCAGATATATTTTCAACTTTTTTAAGAAAGTGATGTCAATTTCTTCAAAAGTTAAGTTCCTGTTTTTAGCAAATTCTTTTAACCTGTTAACTTTACTCTTATCAGAAATTGCTCTGTTGTGTTTATTAGCATTAATTAAATCCGTTACATGCTCATCAGCAAGTTCAAAAAATGATAACTTTTTGGTGTTATTGCGAATAGAATCAACGACTTGTTTTGCTGTGTAATTTTGTTTTGACGATTCTAACTCGAAAATGATATCTTCGATTTCATCATATTTCTTTCTTATAAGTCTATTCAGTTGTTTATGTCTAGGATGTAAAGTCTTAACTTTTGCTGAACGCGCATCCCAATATTTTGGTTCTAACTTTTGTCCAAGATGATAATAACTTCGTTTTCGATTTACTGTAAGCCGCAATGTCAATCGATAATCTTTATCTCCGTTTTTATCTATTTTTGGATGAAGAACTGTTTTTAGAGTTGCCATGACAAACTTATTTTTCTATAAAGATAAAAAATCTGGGTAACACATGGGTAACACATTTTATGATATCATTTGGATATATATGATATCAAGGAAAATATTAAAAGACTGTAAATCAGTTTATTGTGTTGTTTTGGGTTGTTTTGATATTGTTAAAAAATAGGATTAGGATCTAGTGCCTTACGGTGTGGGAGTTCGAGTCTCCCCGCCCGTACTTCAAAAACCTGATGACTGAAAAGTTATCAGGTTTTTTGTTTTTATACAAATATATTAGATAATGGGAGACGAGAAGTTTATCCTTGAGTGAAGTATGAGCCGAAGGGAGTCTCCCCGCCGTACTTCAAGAAAAAGCCGACTTTAACGAGTTGGCTTTTTTTGTCATCATTTTTTTTTCACTTTTAAGAAAATACTTCGAAAACGTTATAATTATTAACATAAATCGTTTTAGTTTGCTAAATTTATTGCTTGAGTATATTTTAAGCTATTTACAGAAATGAATAAACTTCCGAAAGCATTAAATACACAGTATTTCATATTAGAGTTAATTGGTATTTTCAGCATGTTACTGATGTTTTCTTGTAAAGAAAAAGAGCAAAGTATAGTAAAAACAGAACAGCATGGTAAACCTAAAATCGTAAATATTGTCAACTTTATTCGTTTGTTGGAGCCCAGAGACGAGAAAATTACTGAGGATGTACTTTTTCAAACTGTAGTTAAACAGGTTGAAATGATGAAAAAGTATCATCTTAAAGGAACTTTTTTATTGCAATACGATGCGCTTATTGATTCTCGCTATCAGGAACTTTTAAAAGTATTACCACAAGATTCTATTGAAATTGGTGCTTGGTGGGAGATCCCACAACCTTTAGTAGAAAAAGCCGGTTTAAAGTGGAGGGGGCGCTATCCTTGGGACTGGCATGCAGATATTGGCTTTTCTACAGGTTATACACCAGAAGAAAGAGAGAAGCTTGCAGATGTTTATATGCAGGATTTTAAAAGTATTTATGGCTATTATCCTAAATCTGTCGCCTCCTGGTTTATCGATGCCCACACCCTTAATTACCTTTACGAGAAATACAATATTATAGCCTCTGCAAATTGCAAAGATCAATACGGTACAGACGGTTATACACTTTGGGGTGGCTATTGGAATCAGGCATACTACCCCAGTAAAATTAACTCCTATATGCCTGCACAAAATGTGGAGAATCAAATACCTGTTCCCATATTTAGAATGTTAGGCAGTGATCCTGTAAGGCAATATGATACCGGGCTGGGGTCAGATAGGCAAGGTGTTATAACCTTAGAGCCTGTTTATAAAGATGCGGGTGGAAATAAAAATTGGGTAGATTGGTACTTCAAGGAATTTATTGAAGGAGAATCAATGGAATACGCCTACACTCAAGCAGGGCAGGAAAATTCATTCACCTGGGATGCTATGGCAAAAGGTTTTGAAATTCAATTACCATTAATTGCAAAACTGCGGGATGAAAATAAATTACAAGTAGAGACCTTGTCAGAATCAGGTGAGTGGTTTAAGCAGCATTATAAAACCACACCGGCTACTTCTGTGACAATCAATAAGGATTTTGAAGACAGTAACCGCAAAACAGTTTGGTTTAACAGCAGGTTTTTCAGAGTTAATTTATTATGGGAAGATGGAGCGTTAAGATTTCGCGATATTCATTTATTTGATGAAAAAATAAAATCGGCTTATTTAACTGAAAAAGTAAAGTCAAATCAGGCATTATTCTTTACGCAACCGGTCGTTGACGGGTATCTTTGGAGTAGTGCTGAGAATCTGGCAGGATTACGATTTAATATTTTGAAAGATGGAAAGATAGTTGCACTTAAAGGTGGTGACCCCATTGTTACAAATCCTGAAACCGGTGTACTTCATATTGTGTGGCCGCTGCAATCAGAACAGGACACTTTAGTAATGAATATCGATGAGAAGAATATCGAAATTAAAATGAAAGGTCAAAAATCTTTAGAATGGTTTCTTGATTTAACAGCTTCTAAGACCGATAATTTGCCTTTTAAGACCATTAATAGTAACAGTATAAATTGTAAATCGCAAGGAATGGATTATTCAGTTATTGCCGTAAAAGGACGTTTTTCTCAACCTGAAGGTGATATTATTTTCAGAATTAATCCTGAAAATAATAGTATTAAACTTAATCTTTCCGAACGTAATTAAATAGCCACTTTAATAAATTTATAAGAATGAAAAACAACTGGAAAGCAATGAAAATTAAAAATAAAGTGTTGATATTTTGCTGCTTGGTATCAAGTTTTCCGGTAATGGCTCAGGCTATTCAGGTGAAAGAAACTTTGCTAGAAAACAGAACAAACCCTACAGGCATCGATGTTCTTCATCCTCAATTTACGTGGATTCTTGAAGCATCTAATAGAAATGTAACCCAGTCTGCTTATCAAATTCAGGTGAGTGAGAATAAAGCCAACTTTGACAAAAATTTACTTTGGGATAGTAAAAAAATAAAATCCAGTCAATCTGTTCGTGTACTTTATGAAGGACCTGATTTAGCTTCAGCAAAAAAATATTACTGGCGAGTAAAGGTTTGGAATCAGGATAATAAGGACTCAAAATATAGCGATGTGGGTATGTGGCAAATGGGACTTTTAAAACCTGCAGACTGGAAAGCAAAATGGATTGAAGCAGAATATGTTGAAGATTCTGTTCACAGAGCGAGTCCTATGTTTAGAAATGATTTTAAAATCGATAAAAAAATCGAGTCGGCTACCGCGATAATCACCTCCCACGGACTTTATCAGGCATTTTTAAACGGAAAAAAAATAGGTGATGCTTATCTTACTCCTGGATGGACGAGCTACAACAAGCGATTGCAATATCAAATGTATGATGTTACCAAACTTCTTCAGCAAGGAGAAAATGCAGTCGGTGCTTTATTGGGTAGCGGCTGGTACAGAGGACCGCTTGCCTGGGGAGATAATTTGAATATTTACGGAAAAAATTTAGCGCTGCTTATGCAAATAGAAGTGCAATATACAGATGGGACTTCAGCAATTTTTGGCACTGATGAAAACTGGAAATCAACCTCAAGCGATATTCTTAGTTCGCAAATTTATAATGGCGAAGTCATAGATTCCAGAAAAGAAAAAGAAGGTTGGAAACGACCAAATTATAGCACTGAAAACTGGTCTTCGGTAAATGTAAAAGATTTTGACAATTCTAATCTAGTTGCCACTTACAATGAACCTATAAGAAAACATGAAACTTTTAAACCTTTAAATGTTATAACAACACCAGAAGGAGATAAAGTGATAGATTTTGGGCAGAATCTGGTAGGTTTTGTGATGGTTACGGCAACTGGAAAAGCTGGTGATAGCATTACACTTGATCATGCTGAAGTTCTCGATAAAGCAGGAAATTTCTATACAGATAACTTAAGAGCAGCAAGACAGGAAAATACATATATTCTTAGCGGAAAAGGTGAAGAAATTTTTGAGCCAAATTTCACCTGGCAAGGCTTTAGGTTTGTGCGGGTAAAAGGTATTAAAGGTGAAATAAATCCTGATGATTTTACTGCTGTTGCTTTATATTCAGACATGCAGCAAACAGGCACATTTACCACATCTAATAAATTGCTGAATCAATTACAGCATAATATACAATGGGGACAACGAGGTAACTTTTTAGACGTGCCTACAGATTGTCCGCAACGGGATGAACGTTTGGGATGGACTGGCGATGCGCAGGTTTTTTCTAAAACCGCCGCTTATAATATGCATGTAGATAATTTTTTCACAAAGTGGATGAAAGATGTATCTGCAGATCAATTTGATAATGGAAGCATACCGCACGTAATTCCTAATGTATTGGGTAATGCTGGTGGTTCTGCAGGTTGGGGAGATGTGTCTACAATCATTCCCTGGAATATGTATTTGCTTTATGGCAATACCGATATTTTGAAAAATCAGTATCAAAGTATGAAAGGCTGGGTAGATTATATGAATGGAGCCAGCGTAAATAACTTGTGGAACACAGGATCGCATTTTGGTGACTGGCTATTTTATGCGCCAGAAGATGATAATGATGGTCGTGCCGCGATTACAGATAAGTATTTAATTGCACAGTGTTTCTTTGCGCATTCTACGCAACTTCTGATTAATACGGCTCAGGTTTTAGATAAGCAGGAAGATGTAGAAAAGTATTCAGCTTTGCTTGAAAAAATAAAAAAAGCATTTTTAAATGAATATACCACGCCCAACGGCCGCCTGGTTTCAGGTTCTCAGACGGCGTATGTTTTAGCCTTAAATTTTGATATGCTGCCAGAAAATTTAAGAGAACAGGCTGCAAAACGTCTTGCAGAAAATATACAGAGTTATAATTATCACTTAACTACAGGTTTTCTGGGTACGCCATATTTAGGTCAGGTATTAACGCGATTTGGTTATCATGATCTGGCTTACACTTTATTAATGCAAAAAACATATCCTTCCTGGTTATATCCTGTAACGGCTGGCGCCACGACAATCTGGGAGCGTTGGGATGGTCGCAAACCTGACGGAACTTTTGAAACGCCTACAATGAATTCATTTAATCATTACGCGTATGGCGCAATAGGAGACTGGATGTATTCAGAACTGGCTGGGATAAATTCATCTGAAAAAGAAGGGGAAGTGGGTTATAAAAACATCATTATTAAACCGCATTTAAAAAATAATTTTGTTTCAGACGAAGTGAGAAAGCAAAATAATGATGATGCATTAACTGAAGTTGAAGGCAGTTTAATTACCTATTATGGCACTGTAAAATCCCACTGGAAAGTTGAAGGCAAACAGACTTTTATTGATATTCAAATTCCGGTAAATACAACGGCGACGGTTTATTTGCCCGAATCAGATAAATCAAAAATACAGGAAAGCAATAAAGAGCTTTCATCACATAAAGAAATTAATATAGCAGATCAGGATGAAAATAATACAGTTCTTTCCCTGGGTTCAGGAGACTATCATTTTGTGATTAACTAATTTTATTTCAATAATTTCTACTGAAAAACAACTATGAAAGTTTCCGCTTTATTCCTCTTAATGCTTCTTGTTTTTGCTTCTTGTAAAAATGATCCTGATACTTTAAATATTGCCGATTTAAAAACTGAATATCTCTCTAATCTTATTGGGTTAGATACTCAAAATCCCCGATTTACCTGGTCAATTGAGTCAAAAATCGACTCAATTCGTCAAAAATCGTTTCATGTGTTTGTAGGTAAAGATTCAGCTGAAGTTGCAAAAAAACAGGGAAATATTTGGGATGAAACAAAAGAGAGTGATAGTATTTTAATAAAGTATCAGGGAAAACCATTAGAGCCTTTTACAAAATACTTTTGGGGTGTTGAGGTTACAGATAATTATGGAAATATAAGCGATTTTCAGGTTTCCAGCTTTGAAACCGGAATGATGAAAATGACCAACTGGAAAGGTTCCTGGATCACAGATGTCGAAGATCAAGACCTAAAACCCGCTCCGTATTTTAGAAAAGTAATTCAAACTGAAAAAAAAGTTGTCAAAGCCACAGCTTATCTAGCAGCAGCGGGATTATTTGAATTTTATATCAACGGCAACAAAGTAGGCGATCATCAGCTCGATCCTATGTATACGCGTTTTGATAAACGCAATTTGTATGTGACTTTTGATGTCACAGATAAATTTAAAGAAGGTGAGGTTGCACTGGGCGTTCTTTTAGGTAATGGCTGGTACAATCATCAGTCTACCGCAGTGTGGGAATTTGACAAAGCAGGTTGGCGTAACAGGCCCAGATTTAGCCTCAATTTAAAAGTAAATTATGAAGACGGCTCTAGCGAAACTTTTGTCACAGATAATAGCTGGAAAACAGATTTAAGTCCGGTGGTTTTTAATAGTATCTATACCGCAGAACACGTAGATAATCGTTTAGCGCAGCCAGATTGGGACATGCCAGATTTTGACGATAGCGACTGGAAAAATGCGATTGAAATGCCCGCTCCTTCAGATAATATCGTTGCTCAGGCAATGCACCCCATACGAATCACCGAAGAAATTATCCCGGTAAATATGCGTAAAATCAGCGATACCAGCTATATTTTTGACCTGGGGCGTAATATTTCGGGAATTACAAAACTGAAAGTTAAAGGCGAAAAAGGGACAGTTTTGCGTGTAATACATTCCGAACAATTAGACACTTTGCAAAATCTTGATTTGTCTAATATCATTTTGCATTACAGGCCGCACGACGATAAAGATCCTTTTCAGACAGATATTTACACGCTTAATGGTGAAGGCGAAGAAACCTTTATGCCGAAGTTTAATTACAAAGGTTTTCAATATGTTGAGGTTGAAAGTAGCAAACCAATTGATCTTACTAAAGAAAGTGTAACCGGCGAATTTATGCATAGTGACGTACCATCTGTGGGCAGCATTCATACCTCTAATGAGATTATCAATAAAATATGGGAAGCCACAAACGCGTCTTATTTGTCAAATTTATTCGGGTATCCTACAGATTGCCCGCAGCGTGAAAAAAACGGCTGGACGGGCGATGCGCATATCAATACAGAAACCGGATTGTATAATTTTGACGCGATCACCATTTATGAAAAATGGATGGCAGATCACAGAGATGAGCAGCAACCCAATGGCGTTTTACCTTCAATAATTCCTACCTGGGGCTGGGGCTATGACTGGGGAAATGGGCCAGACTGGACCAGTACAATTGCCATTATTCCGTGGGAATTATATCAATTTTATGGTGATGATAAAGCGCTTCAGGCAAATTATGACAACATTAAAAAGTATGTAGATCACATTACTTCTATAAGCCATGAGAACGGACTTACAGATTGGGGTCTGGGCGACTGGGTTCCGGTAAAATCTGTCACTCCCAAGGAATATACTTCTTCTATTTATTATTTTGTAGATGCGACTATTCTTGCCAAAACTGCTCAACATTTAGATAAACAAAGCGATTATAAAACCTATTCCGCTTTAGCTCAAAATATCAAAAAAGCTATTAATGCTAAATATTTAAATACTGAAACTGCCATCTATGGTGAAGGTTTTCAAACCGAATTAAGTGCGGCATTATACTGGGATGTTGTACCGGAAGATTTACGTGAAAAAGTGGCAGAAAACCTCGCAAATCGGGTAATAAGTGACGGCAAACATATTGATGTGGGCTTACTGGGAACAAAAACTATTTTGGGCGCATTAAGCTCAAATGGTTATGCAGATCTGGCTTATGAAGTTGCTTCTCAGGAAACATATCCTTCCTGGGGCTGGTGGATTAAAAACGGCGCGACCACTTTATATGAAAACTGGGATATTAACGCGACTGCAGATATTTCAAAAAACCATATTATGTTTGGCGCGATAGGAGCGTGGTTGTATAAAGGATTAGGCGGAATTTTACCTGACGAAAATTCACCTGGTTTTAAAAATGTAATGCTGAAACCCAATTTTGTCGCTGGCTTAGACAGTTTTGAAGCTAAACATAAAGGACCTTTTGGAGAAATAATTTCAACTTGGACAAAAGAAGATGATCATATAAATTATCAGGTTACAATTCCTCCCAATAGTACGGCGACGTTAGAAATTTATAAAGCTGAATCAGTTAGATATAATGACAAAGAAATTATCTCAAATCGAGATGACAATTTTATAATTAATCTGGCTTCGGGGGAACATTCATTTCAAATAAAGAAAAAATAAACCTCTTAAAAATCCCGCTAATCAAGTCAAAAAACGCCTTTTTGAATGCAAAAACCGACTTATTATGTCGGTTTTTTGGTTTTTAAGAATGACTTCAGTTTGAAGTTTCTATATAGTGTTTCTTGTTAAAAGCGAAATCGTATTACATTGCTTCTACGTATTTTTTAAAATTATCGAGAATAGCCTGCCAACCCTTTTTTTGCATTTCTTCAGGATTTTCTTTTTCAACATCAAATTTTTCTATCAATTTGGTTGTATCGTCTTCACTGCTAAATTCTATAATAGCCTTACGATTATCATCTAACTTATAGACTAGCTTCTCGTTAGTTTCAACTTCTTCATAAGTGCCGCCAAAGTCAAAAGCCATGCTGCCATCTTTCGCTTCCATACGATAAACAAATCTGCCGCCCGGCTTTAGGTCGTTTTCTGCTTTTGTGGTATGCCAATCGTCTGAAGCGGCATTCCATTTTATAATATGCTCAGGTTTTGTCCATGCTTCCCAGACTTTTTCTACTGGTGCGTTTATACTTGATTCAACAGTTATCATATATTTAATAGTTTGTTTTTACTTTTATTAAGATAAGATTTTTTCAAAACACAGACTGTTTTCAACTCCGATATATTGCCCATAATTGGCAATTCTATTGTAATCGTTCTTTTTATATAAAGCAACAGCTTCAATTTGTCTGGTTCCGGTTTCCAGAATACATTTTGCATAATCTAATTCAGCAGCCCAGTTTTCCAGTTCGTTTAATATTTTTGAAGCGATGCCTTTGCCGCGACTTTCAGGATCTACATACATGCGCTTAATTTCCATAGTATCCTGTGAAAATTCTTTTATCGCACCACAACCTATTGCTTTTTCGGCTTCATAAAAAACAACTACATATTTAATACTGTCAATTTTATTAAACTGATCATAAAATGCATGCTCGTCACCATCTGTAATAGCAAGGCTGGCATCAAGATGTTTAACGAGTTTTATAAAATCACTGTTTGTAGAATCTGTACGTAAAAATTGCATCATATTTAAGAGCTTAAATGTCTATTTGTGAGCAATAATACGCAGGCGTTTGTAGTCTGCACACCATTTTCCGCTTTTAAATAATTGTGGTTTTAAGGTTTGCTGTACCTCGTCTTTAATTTGCTCTTTATGTCCGCTTTCAACATCTTTAAAAAATGCCGAACCAAACATCTCTATCCAGTCTTTAATTGCGGTTTTTTCATCTGCCAGTTCTGTAGGGCGATCGTATAATTGAGCCAGACTTACCTGAAAACCTGCTGCTTCTAAAGCCGAAGTATATTGCGAAATGGAAGGAAAAAACCAAAGCTCTGTGTTTGCCTGTTTCATGTAACCGTGTGCTCTTAAAGTTTCTTTCAATGTATTTAAAATGGAAGCAATATTTCCTTTTCCGCCAAATTCTATAACGATTCTTCCGCCAGGTTTTAGACTTTCATACATGCATCGTATCGCATTCTCATAATCTAAAACCCAATGCAGCGTGGCGTTTGAAAATATCGCGTCAAAAGGTAATTTAAAGCTGAAATTAGCCGCATCTGCAGTTTCAAATTGTATATCAGGATAATGCGCTTTTGCATTCTCGATCATTTTTGCAGATTTGTCAATCCCTACCGTTTCATTTGCTTTTTCGTTGATTAACGCCGTAAGTTGGCCAGCGCCACAGCCCAGATCAAGAATGCGTTCATCTTTTTTAGGGTCAAGAAGATCAATTAGCGACTCTCCATATTTATAGACAAAAGCATGCTTGTCATTATAAAGTTCCGGATTCCAGTGTGTTTTAGGCGATTTTAGCATGTTTTTGGAAGGTTTTTGTTCAGTACTATTTAAAGATATTATTCTTTTTTAAAAATTAGAATATTCTTCGAGTTTATAACATCAATCACTTTGTTTTTTAAGCGCATTTTAAAAGCTTAATTTTACAAAAACCAAATTGATGAAGCCTACCCCGGAAGCTAAATTAGAATTATCTGAAGATGAAATGCGAGCGTACGGCTATAAAATTGTTGACGCTATAGTTGAGCACCAACTTAACCAGAACTCAAAAAAACCAGTCGCCACCGCTACACGTGGCGAGATGGATACAATTTTTCAGGAAAAAGCACCAGAAAAAGCTTCAGATGCAAATGAGGTTCTCGATTTTGTAATGGAAAAGGTGATCCCTTATAGTAATATAATGAGTCATCCTAAGTTTTTTTCATTTGTCCCTGGACCCAGCAATTATGTGAGTGCGATGGCAGATGCTTTAGCTACAGGTTTTAATATATTTTCAGGAGGTTGGGCAGCAGCGCCGGCAGCGGCAGAAC